>CAIUGT010000113.1 GCA_903898755.1 uncultured bacterium
CGCGGGATCGATATAGTCAACCTTGTACACGCCCACATTTCGCAAGGGACCGAAGACCAGTTCACCGTCAAATGGATTTTGAGCGACACGATCCCCGTTGGGAGTGGTCACAACAACCTTCGTCGAACCGCGAGGCACGCGCATGCGCAATGTGGCGCCCGGCTCCAAAGATTCACTGGTGACGGCGCTTCCAAGCGCTCCCAGAAATTCAATGGATTGCCCCGTGAAATTGACAAAACTTCTTTGAAAGGGCCAGTTGGAATCCATCGGAAGAAACGCGGCATACATCACCGTTGCATTGCCAGTGCGGCCCGAGACAATCAGCGGCCCCTTTGAACCTTCCAGCAACGCGGTCCAATCACTTGTTGGCGCAATGGCCGCGGCGTGGTCGACAACAAGATCTGAAAATTGACTTTGCGTCATTGCCTTGTGGTCGCTCTTCCAAGTTCGGACAGCTTGTCTTGGCTGCTCGCCATAGGCGTTGAGACTTGCGATAGAAGGCGGCTTGCCAAAGATCAACCAACGTCCCGCGGTCAATGTTGGCAGGTCGCAATCAACAGAGATCACCACGTCAAATGACTCCGTCCAATTCGCGTCCGCCGCAATGCGCTGACTGAAATCTTGACAAGAAATTTGCTGCACAAGGACGCCTGGCAAACTCTCAACCAAAGATTCCACCGCGACATCATGACCTGCCAACAGAATGCGAATTGCCTGTTGATCCTGAATGGCGATCACGGCGTGGTCATCTGTTGTGAACGCGTCCTCTGGAATCAGTGACACGCTGAGCACGCCGGAGTTGGCGAGCGCGAATGGTGTGAACGAAAGTTTCTGCGCGCCAGGCATGCGCAACGCGCCTCGACCAGAGGCGGCTGCAATGGTGATTGGTTCGGGGGAACTTGCAATCAGAGTGCCATTGCTTCGCACTTGAACTTCACGATTTGCAGGCATTTCCCAGTCATTTCGCAGGGCCACGAAAGCGCTGACCAATGTTGGGTCATCATTGCGCCGCTCCGCGCCCGCGGCGGAAAGTCCTTGATTCATGGTGGCCGGACTTCCGCAGCGAATCCAGGAAAGTGTTTCATTTTTGCGCAAAGCCAATTGCGCAAGGTCGGGACAATTGCCGTCACTGATCAACTGCATGGCAAGTGGTGATTCAATGGATTGATTTGTTTCCGACGCGATCTCGCTGGCGTGCTCAGTTGAAAATGCGCGGGCCAGCGCAATCGCTGGCGCAATCTGGGTGGTTTGATCGGTTGATTCAATGGCTTGAATGGCTTCGCGAATTCGTGTTGGATTGGTGGTAAATGGAATGCGCACGGATGCTTGCTGCGCAAAGGCAATCACCATGACTTCTGGGGGACTTGCCGCGAAGAGGCCACCACCCTGCCATGACTCAACTTGCGTAATCGCCAATCGCTTTGCCTCATCCAAGCGCGTTGTTGCACCCGGCGCGTCAAGCGTTTGCATGCTGGCGGATTGGTCGATCAACAACACCACACGACCGCTTGGACGAGTCCACCCATCGAGAACAGGTTGCATAAGCGCGACCGCAAGCAAGAGTAAAAGCAAGCATTGCAGCAAAAAAAGAGGCGAAAGTCGCAACCGTTGCATCAGAGCATTTGCGCGCACATCCTCTGTTTGCGATTTCCATAAGAGCGTGCTTGAAATATCACGGCGCGTGCGGCGCAATTTCAACATGTACAACGCCACCAATAATGGCACAACAATCAACGCCGCGATCAAACCCATCATGGGAGTCAGCAGCGTCATTTGAGAAGCCCCTGCCTGCGCAATGACTCAAGTAAAAATTTTTGATAATCAACCGCGGTGTCGATTGTCATTTGTCGCACGCCTAATTTCAGACAGGTCTCGCGCAAAATTGCATTGAAACTTTCCAAGCGCCGCTTCTGGTCGCGCACAACAGCAGAGGTCAGCGTGATCTCCACTTCGCTTTTATTTTCACTGTCAACCAAACGCACATCAGGGCTTTGATCGCCCGCTCGTGGATCCAATTCTTGTGGTGACAGAATTTGAAGCGCGAATACATCCCAACCACGCGCGGCCAAGGCGCGCAAGCCATTTTCGTATCCCTCACGCAGCAAGTAATCGCTGATGACAATCACCATTCCGCGGCCCAGGCGCGCCGATGCCAAGGCGCGACACGCGCTGTCAAAACCGCTTGTTCCAGCGGCTTTTTGGCTTATTAACCAACTCGCCGCGTCCGCGGTTCGACGTCGACCACGCAGGCCACTGAGACTATTGGCGTGGCCGTCTTGCAGCAACGCAAACGTGACGCGGTGTTGATTGACCAATCCAACATAGCCCAGCGCCATGGCGATGCGGCGCGCGACATCAAATTTATGTGGCGTGCCAGAATCCATGCTGGCGCTGCCGTCAATGGCGATCACCAAACCAAGATCCTCCTCCTCCAGAAACATCTTCAGGAAGAGTCGATCAAGTCGACCATAAATATTCCAATCGACAAATCGCAAATCATCACCGGCCGCGTAGGGACGGAAATCCGCGAAGTCCATGCCTTGCCCACGGCGACGACTTCGACGCTCGCCTTGCATTCGTCCATGCAACATTTTTTTGCTCATGAGATCAAGGCGATCAAGCGACGCAACCAATGACGGGTCAAGCAGATCGTTGAGCGTAGTGATGGCGCTAGTTGTGTTTTCTACACTCACGGCGCCTCCAATGGCATGGCTTTCACAAGCCGTCGCACAATTTCATTGGAGTCCACATGATCAGCATCGGCTTCAAAAGTCAACGCCAATCGATGTCGAAGCGCGGGCAACGCCACGGCACGCAAATCATCAATAGATGATGCGTAACGACCTGCAAGCAAAGCGCGCACCTTGCCCATGGCGATCATGCTTTGCGCGGCGCGCGGACTTGCGCCACAACGAATGAATCGTTTCGATTTTGGGCTAAAATAGGCTGAATCGGGCTGGGTTGAAAGCACCAACCGAATGGCCCAATCCATGACATGCGGCGCGGTGATGACTTCTTTGGCCAACGATTGCGCCGCGATCAATGTGGCGGCGTTAATGGTGGCGGTCAATGGTGGCAATGGCAAACTTGTGGTGCGCTCCAGAATTGTTCGCAACGCCTCGCGTGAGGGAGTTGGAACTTCAATCTTGGCCATGAAGCGATCCAGTTGCGCCTCTGGCAGCGGATGCGTTCCTTCTTGCTCGATTGGATTCTGCGTGGCCAATACTAAAAATGGTTTTTCAAGCGCGTACGTTGTACCACCCACGCTCACCGAGCGCTCTTGCATTGCTTCCAATAAGGCGGACTGTGTCCGTGGCGTCGCGCGGTTGAGTTCATCGGCCAAAAGAATTTGCGTGAAGACGGGACCAGGACGGAATCGATGTTCGCGGCGACCATGCGCAAGGTCCTCCACCAACACAGTGGTTCCCAACACATCCGCGGGCATTAAGTCTGGCGTGCATTGAATGCGCATGGAGCGCAACCCGGCGGATTGCGAAATAGTTTGCACCAACAATGTTTTACCAAGACCGGGCACGCCCTCCAATAGAATGTGACCATTGGCAAGCAAGCACCATAATGTTTGCTCCAGCGAATCGCCAAGACCAACAATGCGCGTGCAAATGGAGTTTTTCCAGCCCGTGGCCATCTCACGAAATGCCTCGCATTCCGCAGGAATATCGCGTTTTATATTCGCCACTTCGTTCATGACTGTGGCTCCTGCGTGTCGGAATCACGGTCGACGCGCGCGCGGCGCTTGGCTTCTCGCAATCGCTCTAGCGGAGGAAGTTGATCCAGGGGAATTTCCGCGCCTGAGATGGATGAATCCATGGAGCGATCACCATTCGCGTTCAAAGGTCCCGACGAATTCAAATCAACTTCCGCATTGACGCGAACTTTGCTCGTAACGCCTTGATCTAACACAACCGATGACGATCTAGACAAGCCAGTATTCGACATGTTCTCAGCAGCGCGTTGTCTTGCGGTCTTCCACGCTTGCGCCACTTGTCCAACATTCACTTTGACAGTTGTATTCGCGGCGGGCTTTTCAAAGACCAAACGACGCGCGGCGACATCCACAATAAAGAGCAGCGCAGCCGCGTACAAAAGAATGTCCCACACTTGGCGCAGCGATTGCGCTGGAAGCGTCCCGCCAGCTTCGAATAATTTCACATTGGTGTCTCCCAATTGCAGAAGCCGCCCGCCAGAACTTTGAGCCACTTGAGCCAATTTAGCCTGATCTTCCCGCTGAAATTTGAACTCGCGCGGATACGAGACATTCACCGCCGCTTGCACAAAAACTGGGCGATCGTTCGCGCTCTGCTGCAACGCCGCATTCACCAAATACGCGCCAGAAGCGTCAGTTGGAAATTTGGCGGACCATCTTCCAGGCGACACTTGGCGAAGCGGCAAGATGCTCATGGAGCCATCGGGCGCCAATACTTTCGCGGTGGCCACAGTGGTTGCAGCGGGTGATTGCGCGTCATCACGAATTGAAAGTTCAACAATCGCGTCATCACCATCAAGTTGAGTGGTCAACGAAGTGTCCATCGAAGCGCTTTGACGCAGCAACCAACGCGCCACACCCGCGCACCACGGTTGATAACCACTCCACGCAACCCAAGCCGAACCCCAACGCGATGACAGATCGCTGGTGAACGCCGCCGAACGACCAACTCCGTAATTCCACCATGCAAAAAGCGGATCAGCATTGTCCTTGCTTGCAATCACCAACGCATTTTGCGCCAGTCCGCCCCGCGCCGCGGTCATGACATAGCCCGCAAGTTGCGGCCAGGATTTGGAAAGCGCGACCCCCGGCGGACTTTGCCCGGATGCACTTGGCGCAAACGAACCTTCCGCCAGCAAACTTCGATTGAGCACGGTGGCTTCCTTGATGAAGATTTGCGGCAACACAAGTTGCGCGTTCTGCGACTTCACTGGATAGCAACGTCCACCACCCACCTTCGCCATATCAACCA
>CAIUGT010000114.1 GCA_903898755.1 uncultured bacterium
CGCGCCAAATGGCCGCTCGCGGTCGTAGCCATCAAGACCTTTCCACGCGCGCAGCAATGTTTCTTGGAACACATCTTCGGCGGCGGAACGATCGCGACACACCGCGTATGCGAACGCCATAAGGCGGTCCGAATGTTCGCGCACCAAAATTTCAAATACTTGTTTGACGTTTGGCGTGGGCATGGTGGTCACATCGACAATAAAAGAAGACTGAGATCAGCTGAATCCACATTGCCCGAGCCATCAAAGTCGCCTGGCCCATATGTACCCATATTCAACAACACAAGTGAAACGTCGGAGGTATCCAACATTCCAGAATCATCCATATCCATTGGATTATATGTGGTCACACCTGTTGGCACGGTGACTTTGCCCATGGCATTGCTGGTGTCAAACACGCCGTGATAAGAAGGACCAACAATGTATGGAAACGCTGGTGACCCAGGCGCGGTGATGGTGACAAAGTACGCGTAGGTTCCATTTGGATATTCAGGCGTGACGCAAAAGCGAACATTGTTCAGATCAAGGTCGGCGTTGGTGGCGCTGTAGGCGTAATCCTCGGCGAAGTATCCAAGCGGATACGTGGCGGAAACAGCTGGACCGTAATTGGCGGACGTCAGCGCGGTGCCATTTGGAAGCGTGGTGCGCGTGGTGATGTTGCGAAGCGAATACCCGCTGCGCATTTTCTTGATGCCGCCGCTGCCATCGGCGTTGGCATAACCATACGGACCGTAAATTGGAAAGCTGTCGAACGCGTAGCCAACGATGGGCGAATGTGTTTGGTCAGACTCACTAAATAGACACGCCGCATTTTGATGATTGTGATATTCGTTGTTGGGCGATGGATGTCCGCCGCACGCATCGAATGATGGACCCTCCACGCGAATGGCGTCGTTGTGCCAAATGTTTTTATTGTTGTAACTTCGTCCGTCAGAGTAATTATAAATACCAACGCCATTCACCCAGATACCAATGTTGCCCAAACCCGTTGGCGTCTTAGTTCCAGTCTTCACAACGGGCGTGCGAGAAATGCGAAATGTAAAATTCTGATTGATGACCGTGTTGGGGCTGCCCATCCACGGACCAATTGAGTACGAAGGAACTGAACTGCTGTTGACATACACATAGGTGGAGCTGTATCGAACTTGCTGCACATCGGCGTCAAGATTGTTGAAGCCGACCGCGCCTGTGAGATTCACTCGCCATGCGGAAATGACCGGGTCATACGCTTGCGCATGAGTTGGCACGCACATGAACGTTGCGGCAACGGTGGCAGCGATACATGAACGCATTGCAGACATGCGCATGCCGCCGCTGACAACAGCGCGCGACGTATCGCAAATGGCTTGGGCGTATCTATATATGGGCAGAGTCATAGCGAACCTAGTTGTGCAAGTACTGTGACATGGGACAGGTTTTTTGCGAAAGAAACCGCGTATTTTTGACAAAAGACCTAGGTTTTAGGTCGCAGATTGGACTTTCTGCTTGGGCAACACCGCGCGTACGGCTTCGTAGGCCAACAACACCACTGCAAAAGTGAGAGCAATTGCCGAGAACATTTTCAGATATCCAGGCGCATTCCAATCGCGCATCAAAACAATGATCAGCAAGCACACTGGCAAGTGCGTCAGGTACACGAAAAATGCTGCGTCCACAAAATATTTCACTACGGTATTTGTTTGCTGCAGCCACCGCTCAGCAAGACCAATGCCGCCCAAAATAAGCAGCCATGTAGTGAGCGCAATTGCGCCCTGGGTTATGACAAACAAAGTGCGCATGCTGTCGCTTGCCATGTCCTGACCGTCGCGTAATTGAAGTTGCCATTTCAATTCAAATCCCACGGCCACTATCAAGCACAACACGCCACAACAGAAACGCGTGCCCGCCCGCGGCTTCAAAGTCTGAATAAATTCCTTCTGTCGGTATAAAATCCACCCAAATAAAAAGTAAATACCGTAAGACACCACAACAATCGCCTGCGGTGCAAATGTCATATCTGGAATATCTATTCCGGGTGCCGACATGGGCAACATGCTCCACCATGTCAGCGCTGCCAATGTTGGAATAAGTAAAATTCGCAGTCGCCCACATAGGAAGGCTTGCGCCAATGAATCAGCGGACGCGCAAATTTGTCGCGGGACAACCTTGCTGAATCCAATGAATACAAGTGCAATGAGATAGAAAATAAGCAGGTCATACAAAAACCAAAAATAATTTGGAGCTGGATTGGCCCACGGATTTTCCAAGAATGTGGTTGCCATTTGTGACGGAGTCGGTTGGCCAGCGATGATTGGCGAGCGCATGGCGCCCATGACAAAACTCGCGCTCTCCAGTGGAAACATGACAAGCCAGCCAACAACAAGTGGGAGCGCTATGGAGCGAGTGCGGTTGGCGATAAGCCCCGGCGCGCCGCGGTGTTGATACAAGAGCGCGGTGAAAAATCCCGCCATGACAAAGAAGGTCGCCATGGAGAACATATGAATAGGAATCGCAATCAACGGCGCAAGCATTGTGGACTGTGGATCGCGGTAAGGCCAAAGTAAATCAGGCGAGTTGGGAATAAAACTTACAGACGAGTGCAGCACCACGACCAGCATCATCATGGCCGCGCGGATGAAATCCAAACCGTGGCAGTGCTCGGGCGCACTTGCTGAATGTCGATTGGGAATGTCCAGCATGCGAACAGAATAGCGCTGATGAATTTATGAGTTACGATTTAGCCAGCAATGACCGCCAAAGATCACAACGCCACTCATCCGTTGCTGCCGGCCAAAAAAATTGGTCTGCTTGCATTTGGCGCCATGTTGTTGCTTTATTTTTATCAACAGACAATTGAAAATTCATACGCGCCACTGCGGCCAGAAATTGCGCAAGACCTTGGTCTGAGCACGTTGCAAACCGCGTTTATTTCCACGGCATTTCTCATTGCATTTGCGGTGGCGCAAATTCCTGCGGGACTATTGATTGATCGCTTTGGTACGGCGCGATTGCTGCCAGTGGTGGCTATGACCAGTGGTTTTGCCGCCGCGTTGTTCAGCAAATGCGATGGCTTCACTGGCGCCATCATGGCAAGGGCATTGTTGGGCGCAGCCGCGGCATTTGCGTGCCCCGCTGTTGCCGCAATCACGCGTCGCGCAATGCCGCTGCATTTGTTCGCGCTGTTCATGGGCATTGCCGACATGGTGATTGGTTTAGGCGGAGTGGCCGGCGTGTGGGGCGGTAATGAGTTGCAGGCCGCAACCAACTGGCGCGTGGCGCTTAAAATTGTTGCAATTGTCGCCGTGCCGCTAGCGCTTCTTTTATATATGTATGTGCCACGCACATGGTTTGGCGCAAGCACACACAAAAAAGTTGAAGGTCAGAAAAAACTTTCCATCATTGACACCATGAAGGACTTGTTCGCGCGCGCCGATGTGCGCGTGGCGTGCCTGATTTACGCCGGCAGTTGCGGAACCATGTGTGGCTTTGGCGGAATGTGGAACATGCAACTGGCGGAGTCGTGGGCGTGGAAGGAATCGGAGGCGGTGTTCATTGCGTCAAGTTTCTTTGTGGGCATTGCCATTGGTTCCCCCTTGACCGGTTGGTTGGGCGGCAAATTTGGTTCGCGGGGCACGCTGCTTGCCAGCATGTGGATCACGCTGCCGGCGTTTCTGTTTTGGCTATTAGTGCCAACAGATTGGCCGCTATGGTTTGATGCGCTGAATGTCGGATTGATCGGAGCGGGCTTGTCTTCCATGGCTTTGGCTTTTGAAATTGCGGGCAGGTCGTTGCCGCCAGAGCGCGTGGCGTCGGCGATTGCGCTAGTGAATTTGGCGGGAATATCAGCGGGCGCGTTGCTGGAAATTATTCCGGGCTTGATTGCGCAACTTTTGAACGCATCACCTCTACATGAAATGCAACTGGCCAACGGCGTGTTTGCGATCATGCTTGCGTTCACTATTTGGGCCACATTGAAAGTGCGTCCGGCAAGTTAAGTGGTCGATTGCATGCGGGCGGGAAATATCTTTCAAGCCTGTCAGCAATAAGTGAACCGTAAAATTTTTAAATATTTATGTAATTGCGTACATCAAATACTTGCATTCATTGCGCGCGGTGCTATAGTGGTTGTACATCCAGAGTATTGGGCGGTCTCCATAAAGCCCAAGCAGCAACCGATCCTAGTGAGCAATCACGGGGGACACGGTGCTGAGACCAGCCCTGAAAAGGGTGATGTGGCGAAGGTTTGAAACCTGCAGCAAACAGCACTTTCCGTGCATAAATGCTTCAATTCAAACGCTTCTCGCAAATGCTATCCGCGTTGGGTAGCC
>CAIUGT010000115.1 GCA_903898755.1 uncultured bacterium
CCCACGACAAATCCCCACACGAGCAGTGCTAGCAGCACCGTGAAGATGATGTAGATCGGTCGGCGCCACGCGGTGCGCGTGTCAACCCACGCGATTGAAAGCGCGCGCGATAATCCACCAGCGCCACTCATAGTTGGATGCGTGTCCGCGGCGGGAAGCAGTGTTTGTTTTTGTTGAATCAAGCTCATGATGCGATTCCTAATGTGATGCGCGCGCACGAAAGTTTTTCGGAAGTCACATTCATGAAATTGCCTTGCAATTGACCAACGAAATCAGCAGTTTGATTATTTAAAAACAATTCATGCTGTCTCTCTACGCGTGGCGCACAACTGAGTGTTTGAAAATCTTGGTTCACGCCGCAACTCCCGCGTTGGCCGCGGCCGCATTTTCCGTGGCGCGCGCGCTGCGAATCAACACCAAGTACGCGTCCTCCAGCGTTGCGGGCGAAACCACAAAGCCCGCGGGCGCGCCTGTTCCGGCCGGCGCATGCACTCGCACTCGATTGGTTGAACCCTCGCTCAAAATCGCCGAGGTCATCATGTGATTGCGCGCGAACTCATCCAGTTGATCGTCAGGAATAAATCCCTCAAACATGTGGCCGTCAATCGCAGCGCGCGCCGCGCTTGGCGAAGTGTCCGCCACCACGCGACCACTTTGAATCACGCCCATGCGCGGACATAACGTGGCTACGTCTTCAACAATGTGCGTGGACAAAAGAATAATTCTGTTCTTGGCAAGTTCCGCCAGCAATCTATAAAAGCGATGGCGCTCTTCTGGATCAAGTCCGGCCGTTGGCTCGTCAACAATCACCAAGCGCGGATTGCCCGCGATGGCCTGCGCAAGTCCAAGTCGCTGACGCATGCCGCCGGAATACCCACTCACCTTGCGCTTGGCCGCGCGCGACAAATTCACGCGCTCAAGAAGCGCCTCCGCAATTTTTCTACGCCCGCCAGGGCCATCAACGCCCTTTAACTTCAACATAAGTTCCAACATGCGCAAACCGGTCAGGTCTGGGAAAAAGCCAAAATCCTGCGGTAAATAGCCCAGTTGGCGGCGCACAATGCGCGGGTCCTTCACAATGTCCGCGCCATCAAGCGTGACGGAGCCAGACGTTGGTTCAAGTAAACCCGCAAGCGTGTTCATAAGCGTGCTCTTGCCGGCGCCGTTGGGACCAAGCAAACCAAACAGGCCCTCGCCAATATTGAGCGACACGCCCTGCAGCGCGTTGACGGGACCAGGATAAATTTTTACAAGATTGTGAATTGAAAGCATATTGGTTCCTTAATGTTGCGAGAGTGATTGCGGTCGAACAACTTGAATAGCTTTGACCACCTGAGCATAAACAAAAGCGACACCTTTAGAGAGCCACAGTGTGGCAGTGAGAAGCGCGAAGCCAACAAACGTGATCAACGCGCTGGAGAAATGTGATAAGTGAAAAGTTCCTTGATCGTCCGTTGTATATGGCGTGCCAAAGACTTGGATGGTGATGGGATCATCTGTCGTAATAGTGACAACCGAATCAAATCCCATCAATGCGCCAACTCCCCAACTCATCAGTGCAAGGCCTGTGGCAAAGAATGAAATGACCACGGTAAAGAAGAAGAGCGCGACGGGAAAATTTCCGATTAAGAATCCAACCGTCAACCAGCCGTGAATGTCTTTAATCCACAGCCACAGTCGCCGCCAAAATCCGTCCACGCCAGAGACGTCCACGCGATATGCGCGCCGCGGCATGCGAATTCCAACCAAGGCCTCGATGACTTTTCCAAAGAACAGCGAAATGCCGCGCGCGCTTCCAAGCAGCACAATTAACAATGGAATTCCAAGCAGCGTGGGCAACAATCCAATGGCGAGCGAGCCCAACACCATCACCCACACGAACGCGGCAAGCGCCAACACAAAACCAAATGTCAAGAAAACCATCGCTCCCCACGCGTATGGATCAAAATAAATTCCGATGATTGGAATTCTTTGCAAGAAGCTTGCGGGTGACGCAACACGCGCTGGCGCGTCCGACACAAAAATATCGCCGGTAGTTGCCTGAACTCTTGGCGCATCAATCGCCGTTGATTCACGCGTGGCGGTTGATGGCGCAACCTGCTCCTTCGCACCACCGCGCACGGCGGACAACTGCTCACGAAAATACGCAAGCGCAATATCGCTGGGCGTTCCAAACTCCTCAATTGCGACGGCAGCGGGCGTGCCAGCCGCGATCGCCGCGCGCAAATGTGTTTCGGCATCAATCAACGCGTCATGAATCAGCGCGGAGTCCGCGCCGCGCAACGCGCGCTCCAACTCATCCAAGTAATTTGCCACGGCGTCGGCATGTGGCTTTCCCATGCCACCAGAATTGTGCGAATGAATATCAGCGAACATTTGATCCTCCAGTCAGGCCGGTGCCTGAGATAACTCGATTGACCCAGCGATCCGTGTCTTTCCAAAAACCAATCCACGCGGAAAGCGTGCGACGACCATCAGCCGTCAAACGAAAACATTTGCGCGCGGGCCCCTCATTCGAAGGAACAAGCGTGCTGTTGATCAGCCCCTCC
>CAIUGT010000116.1 GCA_903898755.1 uncultured bacterium
ATTTTCCAAAGCGACCCAGGACCGCGCTCGCCGCCATCAAATGAACACAATACAAGTTCGCCGTTGAGCATTTCACCAAAACTACTCCACAGATTTCCGCTGCGATGAATGAGTTTTCGCGGCGTACCTAATTTGGAATCTTGACACCGAGCGCCCCAAATAATTCCATAGCCGTAGTCGGCGAAGAAATAAATGCCTTTCAATTCTGGATATTTCGTGCCTCTATACACATAACCACCCGTCACACTGACCCCGTCGTTGTGTGAATACTCGAATACAGGTTCGATGTATGCGTCGCCAAATTCGCCTTTCAGGCCCGAAGAAAATGAGTGCAAACCTTCGCGCATGTTCCAACCGTAATTGCCGCCCTTGACAATGACATCGATTTCCTCAAATTGATCTTGGCCGACATCACCAGCCCACAGCAATTTTGTTTCGCGATCAAAACTCATACGCCACACATTGCGAAGTCCAAACGCCCAAATTTCCTTGCGCGCTCCCTTGGTTGAGAAAAATGGATTGTCGGAAGGAATTGTGTAAGGCGACTCCTTGGTGACATGGCTGACATCAATGCGAAGAATGGACGCAAGAAGTGTCCCCACATTTTGTCCGTTGCCGTGTGGATCATTGGCGGCGCCGCCGTCGCCCAGACTGAGATACAGCATTCCGTCGGGACCAAAAAGAACAGTACCGCCGTTGTGGTTTGAATATGGCTGATCAACTTCCAGAATTTTTTTCTCGCTGTCCATATTGATGGTCTTGCGATCATCGCTCACGTGAAACTGACTCAGGATGGAGCGCCGAGGATTTGTGGCGCAGTAATACAGATAGACAAATCCGTTGTCGGCGTACTGGGGATGGAAACAGATGGACAACAAACCCTCCTCATTATTTTTAGAATTGACTTCCTTGCGCATGTCAAGAAATACCGCGCCGGATTTCACCTGATCATTATTTTGATCAAGGCGAAGAATTCGACCGGCTTGTTCAACCACGTACAAATTGTTTGGTTCGCCCGGCGCTTGAACAACTTGAACTGGCCGACGCAATTCCACATTAGGAAATATTCGGACCAATTGAATTGCGGGAACACGCGCTGGTTCCTGCTGGGCGCTGGACGATTTTTCTACAGCGACGCTGCTAGAAGCAATGATTGGCGCAATGAATGTTTGCGCAAGTTGCTTGGCGTCTGTTTGAGCGAGTGTGATTGCAGTAAACGCCAGAAGCAAAGCAAAAAATACGAGCGCCTCACAGGTGTTGCTACGCGATGATTTATTGGGCGGCGCAAAATGGATCGTTGAAATCTTGGGCTTCGGTTGCATGGAAGACGAACTGTAGCCCGCGTTTTTGAATTGCGATGGGCCACGTCAATTCACGCAAATCCAAAAGTGCGTGTTACTAAGAAGCCTTGAGCGGAGTATTTGTAGCGATAATCTGATCAAGTTTGGTGCGCGGAATTGAGAGAAACACTTTGCCAAACTCGGGATCGAAATGTCGGCCAAGACATTTTTCAATTTCAACCAAGACTTCGCCAACTTCGCGGGCCGGCCGATACACGCGGGCGCTGGTCATTGCGTCAAAACAATCCGCGATGCCAATAATTCTGCCAAGAACCGAAATTTGGTCGCCAACTAATTTGCATGGGTAACCAGAACCGTCCCACTTTTCATGATGCTCAATGACCCCCGGCAACACCTGGAGCATTTGTGGAATGTCGCGCAAAATTCCATACCCAACTTCAGGATGAACTTGAATTTGCGCGAACTCCTCATCGGTTAAGCGCGCGGCTTTGCGAAGAACCGCTTCGGGCACGCCAATTTTTCCAATGTCGTGCACGGTTCCACACAAGTGAGTTCGCTCAATCATGTCCGCGCCAAGATTCGCGGTCTCCGCGATCAACTTTGCAAATGCAGCGACGCGGTCGGAATGACCGCGCGTGTATGGATCTTTGGCGTCGATTGCGGCAATAAGCGCATGCATGGTTCCGCCAAACATGAGCTGTTGCTCCATTGCGAAACGTTGCTCCATGCGAACACGTTGCTGATTTCCAAGGCTCTGCGCGGCCATGCGCGAGACAGCGCCAGCGATACTTGCAGTGATTGCGAGCATGGCGTCATCGGACTGCTTTCGATCATCCAGATAAAGAAATCCAAATAGCATGCCCGACAATTCAACAGGTATGCAAATAGCGCAGCGCACATCCATACCCTGCAAACTCATTGCAATTCCACCACCCTCAACGGCTTCATTAGCTTTGGCGACAACAGGTCCCTGGCGCGCTTGCCGAAGCATGGTGCGGCTCATGCGCGTCTTACCGCTTGGATCTTGAATATTGCCAACTTGCGCCAAAACTTCAACCGCCTCGCCTTGACCAGTGCTGCGCACAAACGCGACATTTTCAAATTGCGTGGATTTTGCCGCGGCATTCACCAACGCTTGATAAACCGACAATTCGTCCGTGGCCTTGTGAATGACCTCGCCGGATTCCAAGAGAAGCAAAAGTTGATTGTGCGCAAAGACCGCGGGAGCGGACAGATTAACGCGCTCAATGCGTGAATTCTCTTGTGAGTTTTCCTTACCACCAGACATCACAACTGTGCGTGACATATTGATGGGTGATTGTTGATCAATGAAATCAAAGTTCCATGGTGCAATTTCAATTTGATCACCATGGCACAATGCCATACTGCGGCCCATTGGCAAACGGACGCCATTGATAAATGTTCCGCCTGAGCTGCCTAGATCAGCAATGCGCCAACTTCCAGGTTCGTGAGCTGTTGGCGGAGTCCACTGCAACGAAGCGTGTTGACGACTGACCGCGCGATCAACCAAAACAATGCCGCAACTTTGTTCGCGACCAATCGAAATTGGTCCGGGCTGCACAAGTTGAAACTTGACATCTTTGTTATCAGTAGGCGAGATGAGCCAAAAATCAGCCATGAATTGAGGCTACACGATTTAGATTCGAAATCTAAACACAAGCTCCAAAATATTTCATGGCCACATTATTGAGAGCGCGCAATTATTTTTTCAGCGGCGCGGCGACAAGCAAATCTTGGCGCGCGTTGACCGTACTACCTGGAATTGCTGGCAACCCAAGCAACATCAAACACGTATTGCCAGCTTCTGCGTTACGAATAGGTGGAAGTGGATTGTCGCTGAAGCGTTCATTGACGGCGGGACAATGTCGACTGGTTGTATTGATGGAATAGAGATCCACCGGAGTTTGATTCACGCCGCTCCACACCACGAACGGAATTGTGAAATTCACCGGCGCATCTGGTTCAAGGTGGTTCAGGAACGGAACTCCGCCCGCGTGATCGGCGGTCAACACAATTGCAACGCGACCTTTGAGAGTTGGCGAGTCGTTGATCTTGGACAAAATCAATCCAAGCGCATGATCAATGTCGAGCAGTGCGTGCCGATATGGAGAACCGTCCGACAAATCCCAACCGGAAGCATGCCCGGCGAAATCAGATGGGGCCAAATGAAGAAACGTAAATGTTTTTTTGTTGCGATCACTGGCGCCCTGAATAAATGCCGCAAGTTGCTGCACCTGCTCCACTGGTTTGGGAGAGCAAACAAAACAATCAATTTTATCTTTGCCGTAATTGGGAGCGAAAGTATCTGGGCCACCCGCGTCTTCGCCATAACTTTGCTCAAACAAGACAAATTTCCACTTGCCCGAGATCAGCGCGGTTTGCAATCCAGCGTCATGTGCGACATCAAAAACGCTGGAAATATAGTGGCCAGGCTTCAAATGCAAAGTTCCGCCCATTGTGCGCGATGGCGGATCCGTGTTTCCCACCCAACCGTGACCGAGTTCTCCCGCGACAAGTCGTCCCGTGATCATGCCAACATGATTTGGAAGCGTGATTGAAATGTCGGGATCGCAGCGTGCTTGCGCCGTCCACGCGCCTTGCGTGAGTTGCTTCATGGCGGGATGTTGATCGACAAGTGGCGGCAACATGGCCTCCGGTCGAAGACCGTCAACTGAAATTAAAATGACATGATCAATGGAGGTTTCAGCAGGCGCTTGTGCCGCGGTTGAGGCGGCTGACTGGTTGAATGTAGAAAACAAAAATAGTGCAGCGACAAGAATCGTCATGCTTGCGAGGAGCGACAACGACCACATGGAAATTTTTATATGCCTTCTTGTCATAATGACTTTGTGAAAAATTCGAAATACAAATCTAATTCAATTTTGTAAAGATCATATTGCGGAAGTTGTTCAACTCCTATATATGACCGGGGTGAATAAACGAAAAACCCCGCCAACGTTGCGCGCAACGAAGACGGGGTGTCGTAGTGGACCTGATCGGGATCGAACCGACCGCCTCTTCCATGCCATGGAAGCGCTCTACCAAATGAGCTACAGGCCCAGTCATAAATATGTTCCAACCAAACACCTTTCGCTGGCAATTACTAAACCAACTTCAAGGTTGAGCAGTGTACCTAGGGCGCTGATTTTTGCGCAAGCGTTGCGGACTGGTGCGTCAATCGCTTGTCCCAAAAAAGGCGATAGAAAAATTTGCGTGGCCGATTAAATCGCGTTGATGGCTTCAGTGAGGGCGGCTTTTGAAACCAAACCGTTCCACTTTTTGACGATCGCGCCCTGCTTGAAAAGAAAAACAGTTGGAATACTTTGAATGCCATACTGCATGGCGATATTGCGATGGTGATCAATGTCCACCTTGCCAACCTTCAATTTGCCTTTTGTTTCTTCCGCGATTTGATCAATGGTTGGCCCAAGCATGCGACAGGGTTGGCACCATTCTGCCCAAAAATCAACAAGCACTGGAACGGCGCTCTTCAAAACTTCGGCGTCAAAATTTGCGTCAGTGAATTCAAGTGTGTTTGGGCTTGCCATATGTTCCTTCTCAACTGTGGACGATGTGTCCAAAAAAATTACTGCTTCCAACGCCGGCGGACCTTCCGTGGACGATGACCAAATACTAGCAAGCACAACACGCGGCGGAAATGCGCAGCAATTGTCCGTGTTCCGACACATCATGCGCGCGCACAATGGCGGCGCCGTGACCAATGGCAATTCCCGCCGCGGCCAGCGAGGCGGGCAATCGTTCGCTGGGTTGATTGCCGCCACACGCGGCGCCCAAAAAACTTTTACGACTCAGGCTGATCATGACTGGAAATCCTGTGGCGGTCATTTGGTTCAGGCGTTGAAGCAGTTCGAAATTCTGCTCGACCGTTTTTCCAAAGCCAAAGCCTGGATCAATGACAATATGTTCGCGCGCCACACCACATGCGTTGGCGCGCTCCGCAAGGAGCAAAAGTTTCTCAAGCACTTCGCGCGCAACATTGGTGTAACTCGGCGGAGAAAGATATTGATCGCTGTATTGATCTTGGCCGGGCGCGCAAAGGCGATGCATTAAAATAAGACCTGCGCCGTATTTGGCCGCGACACGACAAATTTCCGGGTCTTCCTCGCCCCCGCTCACATCGTTCACAACATTTGCGCCAGCATCAAGAGCCGCCACCGCCACCTGACTGAGCGTAGTGTCCACGCTGATTGGAATTGCGCTGTGTTGACGAAGCGCGCGAATCACGGGCTGAATACGGCGAATTTGCTCCGTGGCCGAAACGCGCGCGGCGCCGGGGCGCGTGCTTTCACCACCAATGTCGAGCATATCGGCGCCTTGTTCAATCATGCGTTTGCCATGTGCAATAGCTTGCTCGACGGTGGCGAATTGGCCGCCGTCAGAAAAGGAATCTGGCGTGCAGTTGAGAATGCCCGCAAGCAAGGGCCGCGCTGCGAACGACAACGGCGCGTGATTGGCGATACGCCACGGCGACAAAGATGCTCTGTGAATATGCGTCACGGATTTTTTGTTGCGGGTGTTGTTGGATTGGAAGTGTTTGGAGCAGATTTGGGCGCCGATACGTTTGGAGATTCTTGATTTGCATCGTTGGTCGACGCCGCATCGCGCTGATCGTTTTGGTCTTCTTGCTGCGCTTCTTTGCGATCCGCGTACGCCGCCACAACGACGCCAATGACATTGGTTGGAATCATGGTCGAGGTTTCAATTTTCGAGCCATCAACCGAAAGCGCGAAAGCGATTGGTTCCAAATCTGGGGGAGCGTCTGGAATTTCCATGCCGCCGATAGGAAACGCATTGGCCGCTTGTCGAACAACATTCAGCAGCGAGCCAACTCCAACAAATGCAAGCGCGTCTGGCTTGGGCATCATCCAACCGCGAAGCGCCGTAAGAACCGCGTCGCTTTCAAGCGAACTTGTACCCGTGGCGCAATTCGCCGCTTTTTCAATCACATCGGGCCGTTGACTGAAAGTGACAAACACGCCATCGGGAAATGTTTTCACGAAACCGTTTGGTCCCTTTGGTCCATACATCAATGAGCGAACAATTCGTTCCATGGGATTACTTTTGCGGACAGGCTGACCGTTCTTGGGAAGCGGAATATCTTTGATGGCGTACGCGTCTGTGGAAATTCCGTTTTTCAACACACGATCTTTTTCCCATGTCGCATCGCGCTTCTGCCCATCGACCTCGCCTGAAAGAGAAAGCATCCACTGCTCCAAAACAGATTTTGCTTTTGCGCTGTCAGCGGTGGCGATCCACAACATGGCCTCGTTCAGAAGCCCGCCGCCAACCACTCCCAACTTGCTGGGGTAAATTGCGAACTGAATTGCGCTGGCCACGTTTTTATTTTGTTCAACCCACGCAGGAACTTGCTCGCCGCCAGGAACCTGCGCCGCAAGATCCAGAAACGCCTGCGTTCCACCAAGTCCCGCCATGTCCGCGGATACGGCGACCACAAAAGGGCCGCGCGGCAAACGATTGAGATTTGCGCCGGTATGCACGCCACCACGCGCGGATTTTCCCAACTCGCTTGCGGGATCAAGCACCGCGTATGTGCGAACCAATACCCCAAGCGGATCAACATCTATACTTGTGACTCCGTCAGTCAATCCTTCCATGAGTTTTGCAACGCGATCACGCGAAGATTTTTGCTGGTCAAATTTTGTTTCGGCCTTGGAATCAGGATTGGAAATATTTTTTTCGTTTGGCTTAGCGGTTGCGCCCTCCATTGCCTCTGCCGTTTGCTGACCCGCGTTACGAATGTCGGCAAGAGATTGCGGCCCCGCCCATAAACCAATATCGCCATCGCACAAAATGGAAAAACCCCGCTCACCCAAGCGCTTTTTTAAACGCTCCACAAGTCCTGGCTTGCCCACATACGAACGCGCAAGATCCGCGTTTTGACTCACAACCACCCAGCCATCAATACCTTTTGCATAGACCGTTTTTCCACGCCACGCAAATGCGTCAGGCGCCGTCGCTGGAGTCGCCTCAAAATTGGCTTGAAGAAATTGAGCGCTGTCCGTTGTTGGAATCAGCGCGCACCACTGCAGCGATTGATCCGCGGCAACAACAAACCACGCTACAAATGCGCCGCGGTCATTCATGCCTGGGCCAACACCAAGTTGGCTCTTGAGCAAATCCAGCGGCTTCATTTCAGTCAAAGCCTGCATGCGTTGAAGTTTTGCCGCGAGCTCGCCCATATCCTCGCCAAGTGATTGAGCGTCGGGAACAACCGCAAGACTGACCGCGTCCACTGGCGCCATGTCGATTGCCTTCATGAACGCAGCGTCACCTGGCGTGCGCCGAACAGCCGCTTGGTCTTGTGCGTTTGATTGCGAAGCGAAACATGCAATACACATAGTGGCGGTGACAACAGACATGATCTTTTGAAATTGCGCTGCGTGGTGCATGAGAATCTTTCAGGCGAATTGAGGTGCGGATTTAAATCAGAAACGAGATGCAATGTGGATCGAGTCGCAGGCCGCGCGAAAAAATTGTTGCCGCGACCCTGTATGAAACCTTGTGAAACAACTACTGTACGGGAGTGTTGACCCCCGAAACAATCGCCTGGTCCATTTCTGGCGCGGTGCTTGCTGGCGCATCAGCGGTTGCTTTAGCCTGGCTGTTGCGGGCGGCTGGCTGGAAATATTCATGGATTGTCGCGGGATTATGCATGGGCCTATTCTTTGGTCCGCTGTGCTGCGGTAAAGCGTTCCCAGATTTTTACAATACTTTTTTTGACGGTTGTGGCGACGCGCGAAAAGATGTCCTTCGCTCGCTCCGTACGCGCGAGGCGGTTGAAGTAGCAGCGGCAGCGACCAAAACAAGTCCGGCCGAATCAGATCTTGTTGTGCTTGACGCTGGACAACGATCCGCGGAAATTCAACTTCAAGAAAGCCGAAACAATTTTGACCACGGCGCTTTGTGGGTGACGGCGTTCTTGGCGGCAACGGTGACATTGGTTCGCTCCCCTTTGTCTGGACGCGTTCATTGGTGGCGCGGCGGCGGATTAGCTATTGGCGTGTGGACGGTTTTAATTCCTATCGCATCCGTTTTGCTGATTGCGCAAATTGAAACAGGAGAAGTCGTCACCACTTGGAGTCTGGTTAGTGCGGCAACAATCGCATTTGGCGCTGCGCTGCCCGCGGGAAGAGAACGATGGACAACAATGGGATTGCTCCAAAATGACTCGCAATCGCTTGACGCGGCAAGAGGAACCGCTGGAATTATTTCATTGGTCGTGGCATGCGTTGCGGCGTGGGGTCTGGACTTTGATTCTGCGGCGGCATGGCTGCTTCCATGGGGCACCATGTTGGCGGCGTGGGGATTGCGCGATCACCATAATTCATTTTTACAAAAATGCGCGGGGCCGGCTACCAGCGCGGCGGTCGCTATTGCGCTAACGCGAGTTGATATGCCGAAAGAATTTCACATTGCGCCAACTCTGGGTTTATATTTTGCGGGCGAAGATTTGCGCTGGGTGGCGGCCGCAACTGGATTTGCGTTAACTCTGGCAGTTCCATGGATGCGATCGTTGCGGGTGTCCCTTGCAATTTCAAGCGCGCCCTTGCCGCAGGCCGCGCTTGCAAGCACCGCGCTTTTAATTGGCGTGCTTCCCGTTTGGATGGGCATTTCAATTCTTACGGCGGCGGCGGCAACGGAAGTGCTGTCTCCTATGAGGAAAATGACGGCGAAGCATCTTGATCAACTCATTCACGCCAAGCCAGATTGAACTATTCGCGAATCAATCGCGAAACATGTCCCCATGCATTGCGAATGAAGTTGAACGTGAAATTATCTGAGCTCGTTTTCAAAAAGTGCGCGCTGGCGTAAACATGATGAAGACGATTACTTCACCAAAGAATTGTCGGCTGGCTTTTGTTCAGCCGGCGCGGCGGGCGTAGTGATTCCCAAAGATTGCTCAATGGCTTTCACCAAAGCCTTGTCGTCGGGCGCCACGGTGCTTGCGTAAAAAGCGATGGGCTGGCCTTCTTTGTTCACAAGATATTTGCTGAAATTCCAACCCGGCAATTTGCCCGTGCGCGTTCCAAGAAACTCATAGATTTCACTTTGCCCAGGACCAGCCTTGGTTTGCTCCTTGGACAACATTGGAAATGTCACGGCGTATTTAGTGCTGCAAAAATCCTTGATTTCTTTTTCGCTGCCGGGTTCTTGCCCGCCAAAATCATTGCTGGGAATTCCGAGAACAACCAATCCCTTGGGTTTGTAGGTTTCATACAGCTTTTGCAAACCGGCGTATTGGCCGGTGAAACCGCAACGACTGGCGACATTCACCACCAACACAACCTTGCCTTGATATTGGGAAAGGTCCGCAGGCGCGCCATCAAGCGAGGTGGCCTTGATTGAATACATGTTGCGGTCCTTCCATTTATTGACTAGTTCCGAATTTTGCGGGGCGGTTTGAGCGCACGCAAATCCTGTGGCGGCGGCGATGGCTCCCAGAATTGTTTTTGCAATTTTATTTTTCATAGGTGGTTCTTCGGCTCAAATCCTAACGCAGATTCAACGAATTGAATTCGCTCGATAGTATTTGATTGTGAGTCAACCTCAAGGCAACGATCCGGCATGCAACGTCCCGCCACCAGGACCATTGGTGACGGTTGGTTTCACGGAACCGCGTTCCAAGATGATTTTGGAGCGCGTACGCCAACGAGTGGCCATTTGGGGCGACAGTGGCCGTGCGATCACGCGCGCCAGTGACGCGGTTCAAACCGCCGATCGATTGATTGGCCCAGGTCCTGGCGCAATGGGGGCGGAGTTTCGTCCCAACGGTCGACGAGTTCTTCGGCTAAATGAAATCGCCGAAAATGAACCGCTTTGGATTATTGGCGATGTGCGCGGCGACGTTCTTGCGCTTGAAACAACGCTTGGCTTTATCGATGAAGCCACTGAAAAAAATCGCTCGCCCCAGATTGTTTTTCTTGGCGACCTGACTGGTGGAATGATGGGCGATGCCGCATGTTTGGCGATCGCTCTTGAACGATTTGCCGCCGCGCCAACTCGTACGATTGTGCTCGCGGGCGATCGTGAACTTGCTTTGAGTACAAGCAGCGCTGATGCCGTCGAGGATCGCAAGCCACGCGGCTTGGCAGAGATGCCTGTTCAACCCGCGCAAATCAAGGCATTGGAAAATCTTCTTCGCGTATTTTCATCGCTTGTGGAAAAACTTCCCGTGGCGGCTATTTGCCCTGGCGGCATTTTGCTGGCGCACAGCGCGCCGCCACGCGAGTCCGTTTTGTCGACACTACAAACCGCCGATGAGTTGGAGGCGAAACCCGATGTGTTGCGCGCATTCGCTTTTGATCGTCTTCATGCGCGCGAACCACGCGTGATTTCTTCAGCGTTATATGGCGCCACCGCTGTGGAGTCCGAGGATTTTTCCGAGTCCATGAGTGCGCTCAATCGAATATTTGAAATGCCCGTGACACGCATGGTGCGTGGTCAAGATGCGGCGCCTGAAGGTCATCGGTGGTTTCGCAATTATGGTGAAGGCGTGGTGTTGACTCTGACCACCATGGGCGATGTTCTTGCGATTGATGCGGGTGGTGGTCGAAGAAATCCCTGCGTTGCGCGACTGAAATCTGGTCGATTACGCGTTGTTCGATTTGAAATCCCCGAGGACCTTGCGTCGACCGCTGAACAAATTTTCCCGCGCAAGGTCGCCGCGGCTGCGCAGGAAAATTATGTATCGGTGCCGGGATCACAATTCAATATTTCGCAAACACAAACAGCGCTCACGAATTCACCAAGCGCTCCAACGCAAACTGCCAAAGGCGCCGCGCTCACTATTGATGCCCAAGCGGCGCGAATTTATTTTGAGCGCGGCGTTCGGCTGCTTGCATCCAGGGCGTGGCCTGGTGCGCGAGAAGCATTTCAAGAAGCGGGAGCGGCGGCGACCGAGGTGAATGCTTGTTTGCTGAATGAGTCCGTGGCGTGTTTGTCCATGGGTTTGCCTGGCCATCAAGATGCGCTTCGATTATGCCGCGGCTTGCTGTTAAAAAATTCCGCGAACGCGCATGCTCATTTCAACATGGGTGTTTCATATTTAACGAGCGAGCGAAATCCAATCGAGGCGGGCCGCGCATTTCGAACGGTCACTCAACTGTTGCCTCAATTCAGCGATGGCTGGTGGGCACTGGGCCTGGCATTTTCACTGCGCGCGGATCGACGCAGCGCCGAGGAGGCGTTTGCCAAAGCCGCCGAATGTGGCTCTGTGCTCGCGCGTCCAAATTCCATGGAGGGAATTATTCCCGCGCGCGAACTCGCCGCCATGTTTGAAGTGTTGCGCGGCCGGGCTCAATACCATCCAACGTTGTCATCCGAGCCCGCTCCCCTGGCGGATGCTTGAATTATTTCAGCGCAACTTGGGTACTTATTTGCATAACTGGTGTCGTGCCCTTCTTTGAAATTTTCGCAAGAGACTTCAGGTTTGTTTGAATGAAAGTCAGTTGACTTTGATCAGCTTGATCGACACGACCATCCTGATTGAGATCAGCTTCAAGCATGCGCTTCTGGCCCATTGAAGCAATCAATTGCTTCATATCTGCTAAATCAATCTTGGAATCCGCATTGATGTCGGCTTGGATAATGGATTCATCAACCACCACAAAAGCAACTTCACTATTGTCTTCACGAATCGTGATTGGATTGGTCAATGTTTCGAAGAACCAAGCACCGGCGCTTGCTTCTTCGCGAGTCACGATTTGAATGGTTCCGTCTTTCAATGGAAGCGCGATGGAGTTGACATCATCGGTGAAAGAAATTCTCCACAGTGTTCCGTTGGAAAGAATGCGGCCGGTTGCGAACACCTTGTCGGCCCAACCTGTGACGGTGAACCAACGGCTTGCTCCTGGGTTCGCGCCAAGACGCGCATTGAGATCCGTCATGATCGACTCAAGGGCAAATTGATCTTCCTTGGGATTGAACATCTTTGGATCGGATCCTGCTTCCCATGCATCACCATTGAAGACAAGAAGCGTGTCTGTTCCATGCATCACGTGCTGAATCACCATTTCATCCCAATACTTGGTTCCGCTCATTGGAGTTTGAAATGGTCCCCAGTTTGCAAGCTTGCCAAATTGGCGATGCGCAATCCAAGGCATTTGTGAACGATGACCGCTGGCAATCACTGATCGCATACGATTCAATTGGAAACGAAATTGATCTTCTGGTTTGGAACCAATCGCATTCACTCCGTCGAATTTTGCGGCAGCCATAGTTTCAGTTGACCCGCCATAGAAACTTGGTGCATCATCTGTGCCGAAACCAGTCGAATTATTCCACATTGCTCGACCCAGGCAATTGGGAGATGCATTTGTTTGGCTTAACACAAACGATTCATAATTGCTAACCCTGACCTTGGGAAATCGCTTTTGAATTGGCGCGAATGCGGCAGCGTTCATTCCAGAATCAACAAGCAAGCTCATCAAAGCATCCCACCGTACGTGATAAATATTTCCCCATTGAATTTGACTTACATTGAAATTTAATATTTTCCCATAGGAAGACTTGAATCTGTAATCATTTTGAATTGCTAAAAGTCCATTCATGCCAAGTCCCCAAGCTGCTAGGCAATTTTCATTGTCCAAAATGACATAATCAACGGTTCCACCAGCCGCCTTGAACTCATCGAAAAACTTTTCAATACGGGCCTGCGAACGCTTGATCCCATTTGTGAGCCACGGACTTTGATATTGGGTCATAGTTGTTCGACCCTTTGAATCAGTGGCAACACAACGATCAGACGGATGCTGTGTTAAATCATCCACAAAAAAACGAAGCAATAACGTACGTCGTCCTACGGGTTGATTTTTAACCTGCGCAGCGGCCCAGGCGCCTGTTTGCGGAAAATCCACCATAACCATTTGTGTTTGTTGGGTGCAGGATTTATCAACACTTCCCCAGGTCAACGCCTTCACTGGCGCGGCGAAACTATTTGAGGTTGCGGCACACACAAGCAACATAGAAAGCGAAAGTGCAAGTGTGTGGGTTTGGCGAGCGCACTTTGTGATGTGGGAAGCAAATTTCATTTCGTCGACTCCTTGTGGCATGACCTGATGTGGTCAGCGAGGGAGTGAAAGGACGAAACGTTCGACCAGGTGCCTTCGCGGGACCACACCTGGTCTTCAAATTTCAATCACTGAGATAGTCGAATCTAAAAATTTGCTTACAAACACATTGCGAAAGCGAATTCAATTTTTTTGCTTCACAGACGGAATAAACGAATCAAGTGCACAATAAAATTCTGAATTACAAAACATAGCGAATGCCCGCGCACTTACGCAATGTTTCAAGAAATGTTTGTCGTTGAGATTCATCGGTGACGGTTGTGTCAACATTCACCGCGCACCAACGACCACCGGAACTCTTGCGGAGTTCACCCACCTTGACTGGGTGTTCACCAAAAGTTTGCCGAATGGCTAAATGAATATGCGCCTCTTGTCCGGCAATCAAACTGTAGCCCCAGGCGCATGGATATTCGAAAATGGCTCGACCGAATGTAGTTTCCTTGTTCATTTGAATCCTCCGTGGTGAATGTTCAAAATAGAAATAGGAGGTCAAATTGAAGTTTAGATTTTTTGAAGGTTTGACGAAATAAACAGGTGAGCAAACCGAATGACCGCGTTTTTGATTTGAAAAAGCGACTTCAATGACAAATTGACTTCAGAAATGCCTTCACGCATTTTTAGAATGGACTATCAGGCCAGTGGTAATCGGCGAGCCAGTTCCATGAATGCGGCATGAGATGCTTTGACTTGCGTCATGGAATCGCCAGAAAATTTTTCCAGGAACGCGCGCGCAATTTCAAACGCAACAACATGTTCCATGACCACGCTTGCGGCGGCAATGGCGCTGACATCGGAACGCTCATACGCGCTCATAACGGATTCCTTGGTGTTCAAATCCACGCTTGGCATTCCGCGCAACAACGTACTGATGGGTTTCATGGTGCCGGTGACCACGACTGGCATTCCGTTGGTCATGCCGCCTTCAAGTCCGCCGGCATTATTGGTGGGCCTGACAAATCCAAGATGTGATTCATTTTTCTTGGATGCGTCATAGTGAATCGCGTCGTGCACTTGGCTGCCCGTGCGAAATGCGCATTCGCGACCAAGTCCAATTTCAACGGCTTTGAAAGCTTGAATGCCCATGACCGAGCCAGCTAAGCGCGAGTCCAATCGCTCGTGCCATTGCACGCAGGAACCAAGACCAATTGGACAATTGAAGACATGCGCTTCAACCAAACCGCCAACCGTGTCCTTGTCAACTTTTGCTTGATGAATACGATCAACGAGTTGCGCGCTTATTGCGTCGCATGGAATTCCAACATCGCTTGCGTTGCGCGCGGAAAGTTGCGCGCGCCAAGAATCCGCCGTGACTTCACCGCTCCAACGAACATCAAGCGCGCCGCGTACAAATCCAAAAGTTTGAATGCCGAACTCCCGTAGAAAACAATTTGCAAGCGCGCCGGCCGCAACACGCGCCGCGGTTTCACGCGCACTTGCGCGCTCCAATGTTTCGCGGCAATCGGTGGTGAGCCACTTCACGCTTCCAGCGAGATCGGCGTGCCCAGGGCGCGGGCGCGAAATGGAAGGTGTTTTCGCGGCGTCATCAAGGCGATTGTCCTCATTGGGAATTCGCATTGCGATTGGACCACCCATGGACACTCCGCGGCGAACACCAGAAATAAATTCAGCCCTGTCGGTTTCCATGCGCTGTCGCGCGCCACGACCGTAACCGGCTTGGCGGCGTTTCAGCTCGCCATTGATGAACTCGCTATCAATAGAAAGCCCCGCGGGAATTCCTTCCACGATTGCAAGCAGACCCGGTCCGTGACTTTCACCAGCGGTGAGATATCGCAATGTCATGCGCCCATCATACGGATGGTGTGATTAAACGTGAGCGATGGAATTGGAAGTTCGTGAATGCAGGCGTCGTTCATACATTGCGCCACCGCACCAAATGAGTCCCGCAAGAAATATAAATAGAGGAATGGACATGTACGCCGTTTTCCAACCAGAGCCTTCCGCGATCCAACCAATCATGGGCACTGCGGGAACATCGCCTAGAAGATGTAAAACCAAAATGGCGAGCGCCATTCCAGTGCCGCGTTCGGCCGGATTGAGAATGTGAACCAGATGCGCGTGGACGGGTCCCACACTCATGACAAGAAAAAAAGAACCCAGGGTGATGCCGCACCACATGGCCGTGATATTGGGTGCGAACAGAACAAAGAGGATTGATGCCGCCGCAAGAAAACTAGTGAGACCACATATCCACAAATGCGCCGTTCGATTGCGTTGAAACCACCAGTCGCCAAGGAAGCCACCAGCCAATGTGCCGGTGATTCCGGTGACAACAATGATGGCGCCAAAAATGGTGCTCGAACTTTCAACGCTTAGCCCCCATGCTTGATCAAGGTAGGTTGGCGTCCAAAAACCAAGACTTCCAAAGCCGGCGGTTTGCAGCGCATAGCCCATGGTGGTCCAAAGCCACCTTGGTCGAAACAGAATGCCAACAGCGTCGCGCACTGTTGGTGGTGCGTTCACAACAACATGCTCATCCTTCGCTCCGCGTTGTGGATCGCGAATAAAATAAATCACCAACGCTAGAAAAAGTCCGGGACCCCCGGCCACAAAGAACGCTTCGCGCCAACCGTACTGGGACCCCACCACTCCGCCAAGTGTGAAACCAATCGCGGCGCCAACTGGAATTGCCGCGTTGAAGAACGCCATGGCGCGACTTTGTTGCTTGGCCGGAAATTCATCGGCAAGAACAGCGGGCGCAACGCTGCCATACGCGGCTTCGCCAATTCCGGTGAGAGCGCGCATGATGAGAAGGCTCCAGAAACCCCATGCGAAGCCGCCTAGAAATGTGAGCACGCTCCAAAATGCAACGGCCGCCGCAAGCACATGCAAGCGTGGAAATCGGTCGGCGATTAAACCAAACGCCGGCGCCGCAATCATGTACACCACGATGAACGCGGAGTAGAGCCAGCCGGACTGCGCATGCGTGAGCGCCAAGCCGCCTTGGTCGATTGATTTTTCTAGAAATGGAACAAGGCTGCTGACGACATAGCGATCCACGTAATTGAGCAAATTCAGCAGTGAAAGCGTGATGAGCGCAATCATGGGGGCGCGCGCGTTGCGGGCGAGTGATGAAGTGGCTTTCATGAACGCGTGTCCAATTTGTGGTTGAGAATTTTCCGCCACAATTCAATTGGGGCATTTGGATATTGCACTTTGATTTGCGAATTGATATTTAAAGCAGCGTTCTTCTGCGGCACGTTTCCCGTCGCGGTTTCGGAAACAATCTGTTCTTTCGTGAACAATGCGAACTGCAAAGCGGCTTGTCGCAAAAACATTTCCGTTCCATCAACAACCACCGCGCCAGCCGCGCGCGCGCGCTGCAGAAGCGGCGTTTCACGCGGACGGTATACGGTGTCCATGACAATCATTCCTGTTTGAATTTCAAAGGCTGCTGGAAGTGGATCAATCGATTCGGCGCCAGAACCAGTCATTCCGGCGCTAGTGCAATTCACAATTGCGGTGAAAGATTGAGCGCTGATATGTTCAAGCGCAACGGCGTCCACCCGTGATTGATGCGAGCCATGAATGGCGCGGGCGTTGAAGAGCTTTGCGAGTTGCGCGGCTTTGTCGTGCGTGCGATTTGCGATGGTGACCTGCGCTCCAGTGAGCGCAAGACCAGCGATGACGGCGCGCGCCGCGCCACCCGAGCCTAAAACCAACACGTGTTGTTGACGCCATTGATGAAGTGTTTGCGACTCTATGGAATTTTTGTCGGCAGCCACAATCAAAATCTTCGGCAGAGTGCCGGCATTTTCAATCGCATGCCCAGAAGCAAGCGCAGCTGAAACGTGATCGTTCATGCCAAGCGCAACCGCAAGCGCAGCTACCGCCGCAGGCGCATCGGTATTAAATGCGTGCGTGGCGCCGGTGTGAGAAAAAATAATTGTGTTTGCCGCGCCGCACCACTCACTCACCACATCAGTGCCGCCAGCCCGCTGCTTGCACCAACGCAATGCATGTTCCTTATGCGGAATCGTAACGCTGACGCCGCGCAAATTTAGAATGGGTGACGCGGACATTTCGCCAAGCGACGCCTTGAAGTGCTCCCACTCGGAAGGGATTGCCAACGGCACATACGCGCCGTTGAATTGCGTGGCGGCAAACGCCGCGTTGTGCAATAGCGGCGACAGAGAATGTTCAACGGGCCAACCTGCAACCGCGAATATTTTTGTGGCCTGTGTGATGTTCTGAAATGGATACACATGCGTCAATTCTTCAACCGTGAGTTGACCAGGCGCCGTTCCCATTTCGCCGTCAGGACGCGCGTAAGTGAGAAAGCCGCCAAACTTTGGCGCAAGCACGCGGCTGGCAATTCCAAATGGCCCCATGCACAGCGCAATGGTTGGCTTGCTTTGATTGCGCAACAACTCAAACGCCTCAAGATTGTCGCGGACGCTGCGCGCGCGCCACGCAATTTTTGCCACGGCGCACAACGGCTCATTCCACATTGCGGCAACGCGTTTGGAAAGATCCGCGGGACGGGATTCAAAATCATGCGCGCTTAAAATCAAGCGCGTGGACGATTTCGCGGCCGCAAATTGTTTTTGAAAATCAACGCTTGCTTGAAACGCGGCCAGTTCAAGATCGATATATGACGGCGGCACATTGAGTTTGCAAACAGCGATTAGCAATTCGAGCCGCGCAGACTCCTTGCCGACAAAATCACCGCCTTCCGCCGCGCAACGAATGGTGACAATGCAAGGAAGCGGACAATTTTTTACAAGCAGCGCGATGCTTTCAAGCGCGTTGTCTGTGTGCGCCAACGCGTCCACGCGCCATTCAACAATGGTGGCGCCGCGCTTTGCTTCTGCACGCGCGGACTCAAGCGCGCCTGCAATGTCCTGGGCGTCTTCCACAGTCAGGGCAACGGCGATCAACGACATGCAACACCTCGCGCACGCATCCCGCGCATGAATGTTGGTCGATTCATTGGCGACAATCGCAAGTCGTGGCGACTAGTCGAATTCTGGCGACGCGGCATGCGCAGAGTGTACGAAGAGCCGTGACTGATTAGCATGACGGCATGCAAGAAGTTTCCATTGAAGCGGCGATTGAATTTCTCCATGGTCATCTCTCTGGATTTTTAAAATTTGACGGCGAACGCGTTGCGGTGAAGTTCATCGTGGCGAGCGATGGAACACTTGTGATGCCAGTGATGGAGGCCATGCTGCTGGCCATGGAGACCGTGCTTGAACTTCCAAATGATGACGACGACAGCATGCATTTAATTGTCACGCTTTCTCGTCAATCCGAAACAGGAACATTCGCGCAGTGGTGCGATCGTTGGCGCGCCTATCACGGCGAGCCGGAGGATGTGCGCTGGGCCACTGTTGCGATTGATTCGGGTCGTCTTGCTGGCTGGTTTTTGGATGATCAAGCCATGATGAAAGCGAATCCGTTGGCGGCGGATGAAAGTGCTTTGCTAAAACAATTCAACGCGCAACCGCGCGCATTTTTGAAAGCGCTGTGCGTGACCGCAAAGGTTGAGTGCGAAGATCCGATCGCCGTGGGCGTGGACGCTGGCGGCATTGACATTCGCCGCATGCATGATGTGGGCCGTTTGCCATTTCCTCTTCCACTTGAAAATGCCGCGCAAGTTCGCTCATTCATTGAGGGCGCGTCATTTCCCCCCAATTTGTGATTCTGTTTTTTCACGCCCCCACACTAGAATCATTTTTCACAGGAGAACCATATGGACGGATCACATCACGATAAAAAATTCGCGGGCAGTTTGAACCACGCAATGATTGACAACGCGCAAGGAGACGCCGCTCAAGCTTACGCCAACAATTTTGGATCGCCTGGTTACGGCGACATCACGCGCTGCTATATCGAACAGAAATACGACGGATATACCGCTGAAAATCAAGAAACGTGGTCGACCATGTTTGACCGTCAAATGATTTTCCTGAAAGACAACGCCAGCAAAACATATTTAGACGGCGCGTCGCTGATTAATCTTCGTCGCGACAGAATTCCGCCGCTGGCTGAAATCAATAGCCGCTTGCATCCGTTGACAAAGTGGCAAAGCCGCGCGGTGCCTGGCTACTTGCCACCCAAGGCGTTCTTTGCGTGCTTGGCGCGCCGTGAATTTCCGACCACCATTGTCATTCGTCCAAAGCAAAGCATTGATTACTTGCCCGAGCCCGACATTTTCCACGACATCTTTGGTCATGTTCCTTTGCATGCGGATCCAGTGTTCGCGGATTTTCTGCAGACCTACGGCAAGGCAGCGCTTGAAGCCACTGATCAAAAAGATGTCGAACGCCTAGCGCGTCTTTTCTGGTTCACGGTTGAATTTGGTTTGATCAAAGAAGGCGGACGCATCAAGGTGTACGGCAGCGGTTTGATTTCAAGTCCAGGCGAATGCACGCACTCGCTTGAAAGTCCCGAGGTCGATCGCCGTCCATTTGATTTGGACCGCGTGTGCGACACCGCGTTTGAAATCGATCACTATCAGCCGATTTTGTACGTGTTGGAAAGCTTCGATCAATTGCGCAATGCCATGACCACCTATGCCAAGCGAATTATGGATAAGACCGCAGCTGCGGCGCGCGTTTGAGGTTTGCGGCGTAGTTCAACGGAAAGTTCAACATTCGTTTTTGGTTCGGGTCGCTGTCATTGACGCGATCAAAGCATGTTGATTTCAAACGTAATTTTTGCGTAGTCTTGCCGCATGGCTGCAACCAAAAATCGTTCTTCGTTCAAGGCCGCAATTCAGATTGAGCAAGAGGAATTCGCGCGCCGTCGTGGCGCGTTGCTTGACGCATTGCGCGGTTCAATTGGCTTGGTGCTTGCCGGCGAAGCGGACGCAAATTTGCACCACCCATTCGCGGCACACGCGCACTTCACCTACCTCACCGGACTTGTTGATGAACCAGGCGCGGCGTTGTTGTTTGATGGCAAGAATGCAAATCCCGCGCGGCGCGTGCAACTTTTTCTCAGGCCGCTGAATCCAGAGCGCGAAAAGTGGGATGGCTTTCGCCCAGAGATTGGCGGCGAACTTCGCGCGCGCGCCGGCATTGAAACCATCTTTCGAACCAACATGCTTCCAACGCAACTTCTGGACGCGGCCAAGCGCGCGAAGTCGTTGACGTTGCTCATGCCCTTGGCTGCGCACAACAGTCCCGTGAGTGGCGACCTTGAAATTTTCCGCCGCACCGCGGAGCGCATTCCAAATTGTTCCATCAATGATGGCACCACCATTTTGAACGCCATGCGCGCCTGCAAAAGCAAGGCCGAAGTGGCGTGCATTCAAGAAGCTGGACGCATCACGGGTCTTGGTTTCGCGGCGGCGTTCGCAAACTTGCGGCCCAACATGAATGAGTTTGAATTACAGCGGCATGTGGAGACTGGTTATCACCAAGGTGGCTCGCGCGAACTTGCGTTCCGCACGATCGCAGGCGGTGGTTTCAACAGCACCGTGTTGCACTATCACGCCAACGACCAAGTATTGCGTGACGGCGATTTGGTGTGTCTTGATTCCGGCGCAAAGTGGTGCGGCTATAGCGCCGACGTCACGCGCACGCTTCCTGTGAATGGAAAGTTCACGGGGCGCCAACGCGAAATTCATGATCTGGTTCTTGCCGCGCAAACCGCGGCCATTCGCGCGTGTAAACCAGGCGCGCGCTTTCATCACATTGACGAAGCCGCAAGAGCGGTGATTCGACGCGCGGGCCTTGCAGACGCGTTCATTCATTCCATCGGTCACCACCTTGGCCTTGAAACGCACGACGCAAATCCAGATGCTCCCCTTCAGGCTGGCGCCGTGATCACCATTGAACCTGGTGTCTATCTACCCGATGAAAAAATTGGCGTGCGCATTGAGGACGACATTCTGATCACTGCGCGCGGACCCGTCACGCTGACAAGCGACATTCCACGTTCTAGTAAAGAAATTGAGACGGCCATGGCGCGCGCGCGTTCAATATCAAAACCAAAACGCGGATAAGGCGCCAACTCAAATCCATGATGACATGCGTAAACACAATGCGGCGTGCGCGACCGTGGTATATGAAATTATAATTGAGGCTGTGTGTGAATTAAAAATCCGTGCAGCGCAAGCAACGTCAAACTCCACACCACGGGAAACGCCGACATTGCAATGGCGACTCCGGTGAGTCGGCGACCAACGTGGTCCTTGTGTCGCCCAACAATTTCGCAGGTCACCACCACAAATAAAACAATGCTGAACTTGAAGGCGATCGCGCCGGCAAGATCCCATCGTTCAATCACCAACTTGGCCAATGGATTCACTTCCGTTCCGCCCTTGCGCAGGATGTACCACGTTAAAATAATGTCCAGGCTGGCGAAAAGAAGAAACCATACATATCCATCTTGATAGCGCATGGGTGGCGCGCTCAACCACGCCGGCGATTCATATCCCGGTTGCGCGTCCTTCTGATGATGCCGAAGAGTCATCATGTTGAAAGTATGCCACGAAGTGCTTGCAATACCAACTAAATCAATGGAACTTTTGTGGAAATATTGTGCGCCGGCGATGTGTTGAGTTGCACCAATTGCTCTTGTTTTTGCTGCGCGCCTGTGGAATCCACAAAGTCGCTGTGACAAGAAGCCTTGGCTTCAACCGCGCCCACCGCCGCCTTGGTTTTGGAAGCAAGCCGATGAATTTCCTCCGGCGAAAGCACTCCGCGCTTTGCAAGCACCTCTTGCTGCTCGGGAGTCAACGCGGCGCTGAGCACGGGCTTGTCGCGACGATACTCCTCGCTTTTTCCGCTGGCAAACTCTTGAATTTCCTTGCTAATGCGAACACTGCACCAATCGTGGCCGCACATGGCGCAGAAATCCGTGTCCACATCCAAGTCCTCATCGTGATAGGCGCGGGCGGTGTCGGGATCAAATGACAACTCAAAATGTTTCTGCCAGTTCAACGCGGCGCGCGCCTTGGTGAGTTCATCGTCGCGATCGCGCGCACCTGGAATTCCAAGCGCGACATCGGCGGCATGCGCCGCAATTTTGTACGCGATGCAACCTTGCTTGACATCGTCTTTTTTGGGCAAACCCAAATGCTCCTTGGGCGTGACGTAACACAACATGCTTGCGCCGTGGTAGCCCGCGCTGGTGGCGCCAATGCAACTTGTGATGTGGTCGTAGCCAGGAAAAATATCCGTGACCAATGGTCCAAGCACATAGAACGGCGCGCCGTGGCAAATGCGCCGCTGCAATTTCATGTTGTATTCAATTTGATCCAGCGGAACATGGCCTGGACCCTCAACCATGACTTGCACGCCTTGACGCCACGCGCGCTCAGTGAGTTCACCGATTGCCGCAAGCTCCGCAAGTTGCGCGGCGTCGGTCGCGTCGGCCAAACCGCCTGGACGCAGACCATCACCGATAGAAAATGTCACGTCGTAACGTCGCATGACGGCGCAAATACTTTCCCAACATTCGTACATCACATTTTGTTTGTTGTGAATCAACATCCACTTGGCCAACAAACTTCCACCGCGACTCACAATGCCAATCAAGCGATTCTTGATCAGCGGCAAGTGCTCCTTCAGAACGCCGGCGTGAATGGTGAAGTAATCCACGCCTTGCTTGGCTTGGTGCTCCAGCGTTTCCAAAATCACGGCCTCGTTCAAATCATCAAGTTTGCGCCCAATAATCATGGAATAAATTGGAACGGTTCCAATGGGAACTTGGCTGTTGCGAATCAGCGCGTCGCGGCAGGCGTCAAGATCACCGCCAGTTGAAAGATCCATCACGGTGTCAGCGCCCCACTTCTCGGCCCACTTTAATTTCTCAACTTCCTCGTCGGTGCCGGAACTCACCGGACTAGCGCCCATGTTGGCGTTGATTTTTGTTTTGGATGCGCGGCCAATGGCCATTGGATCAAGTTTGTAACCCAAGTGAACGCGATTGGCTGGAATCACCATGCGTCCCGCCGCGATTTCATCGCGCACTTGCTCGGCGGTGAGATGTTGCTCGCGCTCAGCCACGCGTCGCATTTCTTTTGTGATCACGCCAAGACGCGCAAATTCCAGTTGCGTGATGGGCTCAAAGCCGGCGGGCGGCTGCGCGCAAATCCACTGCGCAACATGCGTGTGCAAATGTCCAGCGCAACCTTGTTGATGATTGTGTGCGGCGACAATGTTCCAGCCCGCGGGAAGAAAATCCCACGCGGTCTTGGTGGATGGAAGCGGCATCCCTGGCGTGTCGGGACTTGTGAACGCGAGCGGTCCACCAATGTCGGACTTGCGCGCGAATGAACCCGGCGTTGTGCCTTGCGCGTGCGTTGATGGATTCGCGGCCCCGTGAAGCGGCAGTTTCTCGTTGGCCAACCGTTCATGCGAATGGCCGATTTGAAATGTGGATGCGTGCGCGCTACCCGCGCTGTTTTTAACTTCTGACACTTTATTGTTCATGACGTACTTCCTGACAAGGCGATGCCGATATGAACGGCTCGCGAACTAGCGCCACTTCCCTACGCCGATACGAATCGGTTCAGGTTCCGCGGGTACTTCTCAGCGAACTCCACGATGGAATCCGCGCCCCGAGCGGCGAAGTATTCATCATAGTCACACTTTTATTTTTTTTCGCTTCGAAATTGCTCGCGCGCCATACCAATAAAATCGCACGCTGGCGGCGGCTTCACGCCCAAATGGCGCAACATGTTGACGATTTGCGCGGCGTGATAATGCTGATGCGTGGCCACATGAATCAACACGTCCATGGCCGTGGTCAAAAATGATTTACCCTCGCGAATTCGCTCAGCCACTTGATCAAGGTCTTCATCCTTCACGTTGGACAACCACGCGCTCCACCGTTGGTCAAGCAATTCCCAATCACGCTCAAGCGCCTCAAGATTTGCAAATTGGTCCTGTGTTGGAAACGCCGCGGACTGATTTTTCTTTTCTAGAACATTGATCCACACAGTTTCCGCGCCATACAAATGCACGAAAGTTCCAAGCACGCTGCCGATTCCCATTTCAAAAGATTTGCGCAATCCGTCGTTTGTGAGTCCGCGCGACGCGGTCAACAATTTGTTGCGGACCCAATGGCGGTGCTCATGCAAACGCGTGATGGTGTCGATGCGTGTTCCCATGGATGCAGGTTACCCTGCGGCAGATGACAAGTTTGCCAATCACGCTCGCCGATGTGGAGGCCGCCGCCAAGCGCATTCAAGACCGCGCCGTGCGCACGCCGTGTCTTGAAATGGAGGCGCTGTCGCACATCGCTGGAGTTCGCGTGTTCGCAAAGTGCGAATTATTTCAGCGCACTGGAAGTTTTAAATATCGTGGGGCCGCGCACGCGGTCAGCCGCCTGCCCCAGTCAACCACTACGTGTGGCGTTGCCACGCACTCCAGCGGAAATCATGGACAAGCGCTGGCGTTCGCCGCGCGGGAGAAAAAATTTCCGTGTCATGTTGTCATGCCCCACAACGCGCCGCTTGCAAAGCGCGCCGCGGTTGAAAAATTTGGCGCGCACATCACGCTGTGTGAGCCAACCCTTGCCGCGCGCGAGGACATGTTGGCGCGCATTGTTGCGCAGACTGGCGCCACGGTTATTCCGCCATACAACCACGTGGATGTGATGGCAGGTCAAGGCACCATGGCGCTTGAAATTCTTGCCGATGTTGATGATGTCGACGCGATTATTGTTCCAGTTGGCGGCGGCGGTTTAATTTCTGGAATTGCCGTGGCGGCGAAAGGTCTGCGCAACGACATCACCATTCTTGGCGCGGAGCCGGCGATTGCCGACGACGCCGCGCGCTCCAAATCCAGCGGTATTTGCCAGCCTTCAACCAATCAACTCACCATCGCGGACGGACTTCGTGGCGCGTTGGGGTCGCTCACATTTCCCGTGGTGCAACAACTGGTCGATGAAATTCAAGTGGTGGACGAAGACGCCATCGCGCGCGCGATGCGTTTTTCTTGGGAGCAACTCAAACTCACCATTGAAGCCAGCGCCGCCGTTGGCGCGGCGGTGGTCATGCAGGATTCTTTTTGCGCACTCGCGCATGAACGCAAGTGGCGCAACGTGGTGATTATTTTCTGCGGTGGCAATGTGGATCTCGATCACTTGCCTTGGTCACGCTAATTTGTCGATCTTTTGGCAATAGCGCTTACGGCGGCAAGATTGATCGTGAGCAAAATTTCGTGTGCAACAATACATTCCATTACGGCGCGGCTGGCGCCTTCACAGGTTGCGCCGCGATCATGGCGTCTAACTTTTCCAAACGAAGCGCGTGACGCTTTTGATCGGGCTCCAACTTGGTAAGCGCCGCCAAGTGAAGGCGCGCGCGCTGCAAATCTCCATCTTCAATAGCCAGAGTGGCGGCAAATTCGCGCGTAGCCGCGTCAAACGGATTGATGCGCGCGGCTTTCTCAACGGACGCGCGTGCGCCCGTTAAATTATTTTGAAGCCGGTACAAACGCGCCAACTCCAACGCGTAACTTGGATCCTGTTCCTCAAGCAAATCAAGCGTTTTCAGGTGCGTGATCGCGGCCTGTTGATCGCCTGAATTTAAATTACCTCGCGCGTACACGCGGTGCGGATACGGATCCACGGGACGAGCCTTGGCGTAGGCGTCCAAAAGCGTGGTCGCAATTCCATCAACCTCTGGTTGCTCCTTCAAGCGCCGACGCAATTTCAACTCAAGCAAATCTGGTTGGTCAGGATATTCCACAAGCCACTGATCAATGATTTCATCGGTGAGATCAACCGCTGGTTTTTTTACCTTTGGCCAACGCGCGGCCACCAACACGGTCTGTGCTATCTGCGATGGTTCTCCAACTTGTTTCGCCAAGAATGTCGCCAGTGCGTCAAGCCGTTCTTGCTCCGCCTGCCGCGTGGCTAGTTGCAACTGTGGATCTTTCGCGCGGATTGTGTCGGACAATTTTTCGAGCGATGGCTCTGGCGCCAAACCCCACTGCTTGACTTGATCAGTGGCCCACGCAATAAAACCCGCGTAAAATTCGTCGCCACTCACTCCAACTGTTTCTTGAAATGCGTGGCTCTCATCCAAGCCTTGCTTGTACTTTTCAAGCAATTTCGGAACGGAATCAGCGCCCCACTTGCCTTGCAAATATTCCACCATCCAACACCCTTGCGCGTACGCCAACGGCCTGTCTTGTGGCGACTCTGGCCGCACAAACGCCCATTTAATTTTGTCCAGCGTAAATAATTTTCCATTAGCCAACGCGCGCGCCAGCATTTGACATGTTTCAAAAGTTCGCGGCTTTGTTTCCATGCTGACAGCAAGCGCCTCCGTCAGCCAATGCGGAATTCTATTTTGAGTTTGACTCAGCGTCACCGTGTGCGTGTATTCGTGGCGCAACACTTGAAGCCAATCAAACAAGCCAAGATGTTTTTTGGGATTGCCCTCCATTGGAACTTCAAGCGCAATCACTGGTCCCGTTGCCGCGGCCATGGTGTGAATTCCCGGCATACCAGTAATGCGCACGGCGAAAAATTCGTGGTCGGGCAACACTTCAATTGTGGTTTTTCCCGCGGGTTCGTGCGCAAAACGTTTAGTCACATCGGCGTACATGGACTCCAACGCCGCGGGCATGAGTTCCGCTACAACCTCATCAATGCCTGGCTTCACGCGAATTCGAAAGTGCGGCGAATCAATCTCCTTCCACTTGGAAAGTTCATCCATCAACCACAAACCAAATGAACTGCGCGTGTCAAAGGGATCCAATTCCGCGGCGGCTTTCAAAGTGGCCACCGCGTCATCATCACGGCCGGCCTGCATAAATAAATATCCAAGCTCGCCGCGCGGCTCGCTCCACATAGGCTCGCGACGAATAGCCTCTTCAAGCGCGCGTTGCCCCCATTCATATTGCCTGTTCAAACTCAGCGTGCGACCAAGCGTTGCGTACGCCAACGCGCTGGTTGGAAATTTTTCGTCAAACTCCGCCAATCGTTGCCGCGCAAGTTCTGGATTCCAACGACGGCCAGCAACCGCCGCTCGCAGTGCAAGAGCTTGCGGCATGTTTGGTTCGCGCGCCAACAAGCCGTCAAGAATCGCGTCGGCGCGCTCGGGATCATCCGTCAACAACGCGCGCTCTGAATCAAGCAAGTCGGCCAGCGGATGCGTTGGATTCAGCAATCGAAGTCGATCCGCGGCGCGCGCGGCGGAATCAAAATCAAAATTATTCAACGCCACTTGGCCAAGCGCAAACCATGTGCGACTAGAGCGCGGATCAAGTGAAAGTGCTTGCCACAAAGCCGGCACGCCTTGCGCACGGTTATGTCGATCAACCAACAACAATCCTTCTTCAAGCGGCACAAGTGGATCAAGGCGGTCCGCCTCTCGCGCGCGCCCAAATTGATCAACCGCCAATTTCCATTCGGCGGCGGAAAGCGCCTGAATTTTTCCAAGCGTAATGGTGGCCCGCGCCGCGGTGCGCAAGGCGTCGGTATTGTTGTTCTTCGCTTCTGGAGCGTTACGCAAGGCCTGCAAAATAATTTTCGCGTCATCTATTTTTCCAAGCAACACCAATGCGTCCGCGCGCATCAAGGCGCATTCGGATTCTTCGCAACCCGCCAACAGGGACAACGCCTGTGCTGCTTGCCCGCGCCACAAAAGAGCTTGCGCGCGAATTGCCACGGGCGCATCCGGCGACTCAAGCGATGCGTCCTGCAATTTCCAAGCGCGCAGCGCCACTTCCGCTTTGCGAGCCACTGAATTTAAATCGTCGTCCGACCACTGGCCGTGGCGAATACGCATATCGCGCCGCTCATCAGGCTTCAGCCAAGGCTCGTTTATGGCCTTCACAACCGCGGGCGAAACTTCCACGCGCGCGGGAACCAAATCCGGTTGCTGCGCGCAAACCAAGGAGGTCATAAACAACGCTATTGCAAACACGAACGCCGAAGTTCTTGTGTTCCTCGCCGAAACATTCCCAACGCGCGCGTTAAAAAACATTTCGTCCATGAAGCACTTTAGGGCGCGGCTTTGTAAGGACGAACATCTTTGCGCCACGCGGCGCCGTTGGGCGTTGACGCCGGTGGTTCCGTTGCCAACAACGCCGTCGCGGAATCATCAAGAGGCTTATTCAATTCTATTTTTGTTAGCAGCAGAATTTTTTCATCGCCGCCTTTGGTCGTGGCCGTGACCGCCACGGGCATAAGCGTGGTCAGGTCGTACCACACACAGATGTCGCCAAGGTCTGGATCAACGCCAGCATTTTTCTTTGGATGAAGCGCAAGGCCTTGGATATTTTCCAGACGCTTTAACAATGGCTCCACTGGTTGGGCCGCAAATTTCACTTCAAATCGCTGGCAAACCTGCTCTTTTTTCTGACCAATTGGAATTGGAATGGGGCCTTCTCCAATACGCAGCGGATCAAATTGCTCGCCAGGCGGAACCAATTCACGCGCGATCAACTGATGGCGTTGGTCATCAAATTCAAAAAGCCAGCCGCCGTCAAACACAAATCGCTGACGTTCCGTGGTCGCATGACCCGATGCGTCTATGAGTTGATCAAACATGATCGCAAGCTTTCTACTTTTCAACTCGCCCGCTTTTTGTGTAAGAACAATTTGACCGGTGCGTCGCTCGCGATTTTCACTGACCGCGTCCACGCGGTCGTAAATCACATTCGCGCGAAAAGTTGAAATGGTGTCGCCCGCTTTTTCAAGCGCGCTCAACATGGTTTCCGGCGTTTCAAATTTTGATTGCGCCGCCGCGGTTGGTGCCGCTGTATTTTTCGCCGCAGGCGCTACGGTGGAAGACGCTTCTTGCGCAATGACGTTTGGCGCTGTGGCTACCGACGTTGTTGTCGCCGCGGCGCACGCCACCACACCGCATGCAACACATGCGCACACAACCGCTCGCATCACAATTTCACCTGATCAACAATGTCCAAACCAAACGCGTGCAAGCCAGGCATGGAACCCTTTGGATGATTGGTCAGCAAACGAAGCTTAGTCAATCCAAGATCGCGCAAGATTTGTCCGCCCACACCAAACTCTCGCAAATCCATTGGATGAACGCTCGCGGCCACGCCATCGGGGCGCGTTAAATCAGGCGCGTTGGGGTCATCCTTCTCAGGACGATGAATGCGTTGCAAGCGATCAGGCAAATCAAATCCGCTGCCCTCGCTACGCAAATACACCAATACGCCGCGGCCATCTTTAGCAATCGCGCGCAAGGCGGCGCGAATTTCGCCCTGGCCATTTCCGCTACTTCCATCTTTGGAAGTCCCAAACACATCGGAAAAAATATCGCGTCGATGCATACGTACCAGTGTTGGCTCGTTTTGTTTCACTACCGCGCCCGCTTTCAACCGACCAACTCCACCAGAGGTGAACGCAATGTGCGGCAACGCGTCCACAGAACTTTTCCACGCGAACAAACGGAAAACTCCCTCGGGAGTTTGAATGTCCTCGCCATCCTGCGGTTCAACGCGCGTCACCATGACTTCGCGCGCAAGGCGCCACTGGATCACTTGCTCCACGGAGCACATCTTCAACTTGTGTTCAATACACATGGCCTTCAACTCCGGCATGCGCGCCATGTCGCCATCTGGCTTCACAATTTCAATAATCGCGGCCGCGGGTTGCAAGCCGGCGAGCCTGCACAAATCAACGCTGCCTTCGGTTTGACCAGTGCGAACCAAAACTCCGCCATCACGAGCGCGCAACGGATTCACATGGCCCGGGCGCGTGAAGTCCGCGGCGCCAGTTGTTGGATCGCTCAGCAAACGAATTGTGGTGGCGCGATCTTTCGCGCTCACGCCGGTTCCAATTCCATGGCGAGGATGTCCCTCCACGCTCACGGTGAACGCAGTACTGCGCGCGTTGTTGCGCGATGGCGCAAGATCCAGTTCAAGCCGATCGCAAATCACGCCGTCAAGCGCGACGCACAAATAGCCGCCACCAATGCGCGTTAAAAAATTCACCATCTCGGGCGTGATTTTTTCCGCAGCCACAACAAAGTCGCCTTCGTTTTCCCGCTGCTCATCATCCACAAGAACAATGGCGCGGCCGGCTTGGAGTTCGCTTAAAATTTCATCAATGGAAGCAAGTGGCATGGCGTGAGTGTAGTTTGTAACGCGACAAGTTTGCCCGAATTCAAGACAGAGAATTTTGCCCACGTTGGAGAATAAAATGAAGTCTTCCGCCGCTGAACGACAACAATTACTTTCGCTAACAGCGCTGCCCACCGCTGCTGGCCACGAGGACGCGGTGATCGCGTTCATCGACCAGTGGATTTCCAAACGAGCCGCCAAAATAAGCGTAAAGCGCGACGATGGTGGAAATGTGTTGATCACCCAGCGCGCGTTCAACAACAAGCGCCGCCCCCTGCTGATCACGGCGCACCTGGATCACCCCGCGTTCGTGGTTCACCGATTGGTCGATGCGCGCAATCTTGAATTGGAATTTCGCGGCGGCGTGCACGAGGCGTATTTCAAGAACACTTCCATCGAAGTCATCGACGCATCGGGCAAGCGCCACACCGCCACGGTCACGGAACGTGTGAAGGGCGAACATATTTTTCCCGTCTACAAGGCGCTACTGAAATTGCCGGCAACCACAATCGCGCTAGGCGACATTGCTCGCTGGCGCTTACTCAAGGCGCGCATCGCTGGCGGTTTGCTGCACACGAACGCCTGCGATGATCTTGCCGCCGCGGCCGCCGCGCTGACCACGCTTGATCGCCTGCTGAAGTCAAAGCGCGCGCCACATGTTGGTTTGCTCTTCACGCGCGCCGAAGAAATTGGTTTCATTGGCGCGCTGCACAGTATTCACAGCAAGTTGGTGCCGCGCAACGCGCGCCTGCTTTGCCTTGAGAACTCGCGCTCATTTGCGCACGACAGCCCAATTGGCGCGGGCGCAATTCTGCGTGTGGGCGACCGCGCCAGCGTGTTCTCACCCAAACTTACAAACGCGCTGAGTTCGCTGTATGAAAATCACAAAAAACAAAATCCAACATTCATGTATCAACGCAAACTCATGCCAGGCGGCGCCTGCGAAGCCACCGCATTTTCCGCGCATGGATTTGAAAGCACCTGCCTGTGCCTGCCGCTTGGCAATTACCACAACATGCGCGACATTGATGGGGTTTTGAAAGGAAAATCAAAGGCGTCTGTTGGCCAAGAATTTATTTCCATCGGTGATTTTGAAAGTCTGATCGCCATGCTGGAACTTGCCGCGCACATGCTGCAAGACAATGACGGCGGTACCGGTATTGCAATTCCCGTTCTTGACTCTCTCTATGCAAAGCGAAAATTTGTTCTTGCGCGCGTTCAGCCCAAACTCACCGCACGCACTCGTCGCCCACACTCTTCGATAGACTCAAATCATGGCGTCATGCGATCCAAAATTTGATCTTGAACAAGCCTTCAGCAAGGGCATTGCATCTGCGATCAGCGATGAGGCCGCCAAGGGCGATCCGCAAATCAAAGCGAGCAACGACAACAAGCACGGAGACTTTCAATGCAACGCGGCGCTTGCCATTGCGCGCGCGGTCGGCGCCAATCCACGCGACATTGCCGCACAAATTCTCGCGGCCACTCCGCTTGCGGCGCTGGGAACCGCGGAAATTGCCGGCCCCGGCTTCATCAATATTCGCCTTGGCGATTCCGCGCTTCACACCATGCTTGACCGCGTGTGCATGCCCGACCTTGGCATTGAACCCGCGCCGCGCGCGCACGCCATTGTTGTGGATTTGTGCGGCGTGAATGTGGCCAAGCAAATGCATGTTGGACATTTGCGCAGCACCATTCTTGGCGATGTCGTGGCGCGCCTGCATGAGCGCCTGGGCCGAAAAGTTTTCCGCGAAAATCATCTTGGCGATTGGGGACTTCCTATCGCAATGACCATGTCCGCGCTGAAACGCCAGAAGCGCGACTTGAAATCACTCACACTGGCCGATCTCAATCATGCGTATCGCGCGGCGCAACTTGAATCCGCCACCGATGAAGCCGGCCTTGAAGCCGCGCGCACCCGCCATGCCGGTCCGCACCGCATCATCGAACTTGAAATTCAACATGGCAGCGCGCTCGCCGCGGAGCAAGATGCCAAAGCCACGCTGTTGCGCTTGCAAGCTGGCGACGCCGCCACCGTTGCCCAGTGGCAGCAACTGATTGATGTCACCATGACCGAGGTTCTGGAAACCGCGCGCGTTCTTGGCGTTGACTTGACCAACAAACATTCTCGCGGCGAAAGTTTTTATCGCGACAAACTTGCGCCAACGGTCCAGGCCTTCATTGACGCCGGTCTTGCGCAAGTGAATCAAGGCGCAATGGTTGTTCAATTTTCCGATCGCGAACGCCCGCTTCTTATTCGCAAAGCCGACGGCGGATTTTTGTATTCCACAACCGATCTCGCCGCGGTGCATCACCGCGTGAATACGCTTCACGCCGGCGAAATTATTTATGTTGTCGACGCCCGACAACGGGATCACTTTCGCGATGTCTTTGATGCCATCCATTTGATCGGCTGGGACAACCTTGCGGACGGCACGCAGGCCAAAATGTCTCACTTGGCATTTGGAAGCGTTCTTGGCACCGACAAAAAACCCCTTAAAACCCGCAGCGGAGAGCTATTTACGCTGAAGGCACTTCTAGATGAAGCCATTCAACGCGGCACCGAGCAAGTCAAACTTCGCGCCAAGCAAACCGATTCGCCAACCGAAGGCACATCCGATCAAGAGATCGCCGACATTGGTCGCGCTGTTGGTATTGCCGCCGTGAAGTACGCGGATTTATCCGGCGACCCCATCAAGGATTATGTGTTTGACCTTGATCGCATGATTGCATTCGAGGGCGACACCGGTCCCTACATTCAATATGCGCACGCGCGAATTGCCAGCCTTCTTGCCAAAAGCGACGCGACTGAGTCCGCCATTTCAAACGCCGCGTGGATATTCAATCACGTCGCCGAGCGCGCCTTGGTGCTTGCCATTCTTGCTTTCCCGGCAACCATCAAAAATGCGGCCGACCTTGGTTCTCCGCAACGTGTCTGCTCCGCGCTGCATGAGCTTGCAAATTCATACGCAACTTTTTATCAAGCGTGTCCTGTTCTCAAGGCACCTGATGAAGCCACGCGACTGGCGCGTCTTCGCCTTTCACAACTCACCAAGCGCGTTCTTGCACAAGGGCTTCATCTTCTGGGCATGGAAGCGCCCAATCGAATGTGATATTGCGCCCTTCAAAGGCGACACAAAACCACCCGATTTGCCGCACATTCCAAGAAAAATATTGCCTTTCCCCACAACGCGCGTCATTGCAATTAATACGTTGTCAACCAGGCAACCGAGCGGGTCGCGAGCGAGTTTCATACACAACCCCACTCTCGCTTAAAACACTTTGCGCTTTGCGAATGCTCTCTAGCCAATGCGCGTCGGCGCCAACCAAATCCGGCTCCCAAGTCACAACACGCGCAATACCCGCTTGAACCATGCCA
>CAIUGT010000117.1 GCA_903898755.1 uncultured bacterium
GAGCGGCGCGTGGGGCGGTGGTTTGTACAGCGACCGCGCCAATGTGAATTTGAATGCTTGCGTTATGCAGGGCAATTTCTCGCACGATTCTGGCGCGGCCATGTACGTGCTGGACGCCAATGCAAAAATTCGCGCCAGCACATTTGAGCGAAACAGTTCCACCGGCGCGGCCACGGTGGTTGGCGCGAACGCGCAGTTTGATATTCAGGATTCAATGTTGGAGGCGGACGATGAGACCATCGCGGCAGCGGCGCGCGATGAAGCCGTGATTGAAATGGCTGGCGCTGACGCCATGGAAACGAGCGCGATGATGATGGCGGTGAAATAAATTTCGGCTCTCACGCTCACACAAGCAACCACCGCAGGCCCGCCTTGGAGGAAACTTCGAGGCGGACTTTTTTTTGGTATTCAGAAACGCGTTGCGGCATGGTGCAACATCTTCAGAAATCACGCATGCAAAAATTGCGCCCCGCGTGTCATTCACCAGTAACGAGTGCTCACTGCGCGCGCGCAAGCCATGAATGCTCGCAAGCTTGATGACGCGTGACTAACTTTTCGCGGTCGGCTAGCAGCGTGGCCAGTTTCTTGTGGTCACGCGCGGTCTCGGGCTTGGCGATTGTGTTGTCCAGTTTCTCCAAGTCCGCCGCCAACTTCGCGGTTTGCTTTTCAAGTTCTTCAAGCGACAACGCCGCGAACGGATCGCGCGCTGATTTTTCCTTGGTGCTTGATTGCGATTTTGATGTGTTGCCAGCAGCGCTGTTCGCGGCCGCGCCATTAGTGGAACTACTTTGCTTATTGTTTTGACTTGGCTTCGTCGCAATAGGCGCAGACTTTTGCGGCAAAGCTGCCGCCGCTTTGGCGATCGCGGCTTGCTTCAGCACCCATTCGTCGTAATTGCCATCAAACACGGTTGCGTTGCCATTGCCATCAAGAATAATCAAGCGCTCACACGTGGCCGCAAGCAGCGCGCGGTCATGGCTGACAAGCAACAACGCGCCGTCGTAGCCGCCATCATCGGCATCAAGTGAAAGCGCGTCCTCCAAACGTTCGGCGCTTGGAATATCAAGATGGTTGGTTGGTTCGTCTAGCACCAGCAAGTTGTGGCCGCCAGCGACAAGACCGGCAAGCACCGCGCGCGCGCGCTCGCCGCCAGAAATTTCACCCAACAATTTTTCCTGCTCATAGCCAGAGAATAAAAACGCACCAGCCAAATCGCGCGACTCTTGCTCGTTCAACTTTCCAAGACCGGGCCGCGACGGCACGGTGCGCTGCAAATATTGCCACACATTCAGCGTGTAATCCAAATGCTCATGCGTTTGCTTGAACCAACCCGAATGCAACTTTGGACTTTGGCGAACTGTTCCCACATCAAATGGAATTTCTCCAAGCAGCGTGCGAATGAGAGTGGTCTTACCCGCGCCATTTGGCCCGATGATTCCAATGCGGTCGCCCGGCTTAATGGTGATGGACAAATTCTTGAAGAGCAGGCGATCGCCAAGAGTTTTCTGCAAGTCCTCGCACACCGCAACGGAGTCGCCAATGCGCGGACCCTTGGGCAGCGAAAGTCGCATGGAGTCAAGCTCGATTGGCCGCTCAACCAAACTGTCTTCTTTGTAACGCGCTAAGCGAGTTGCTCGACCGCGCGCTTGCTTGGCGCGTTGACCCGCCTTGTAGCGCAAAATGAATTGCTCCTCGGAGCGAATCTTGTCCAATTGTTTTTCATGCACGCGCATTTGCGTCAAGTGGCGCTCCATGCGCAGGTCAACAAATGCGTGGTAATTGCCCGGATAACTGCGCGTTCCACCTTCGTGAATTTCCTCAATGCGGTGCACAACTTTGTCAAGCAAACGGCGATCATGGCTAATGATCACAACCGCGCCTTGATACGTGTCGCTGAGAAATGTCTCAAGCCATTCGCGCCCAACAATGTCCAAATGGTTTGTCGGTTCATCAAGTAGCAGGGCGTCGGGCTCCTCCAGAAGTAGTCGAGCCAAACCCAGCCGCGCTTTTTGTCCACCAGAAAGTCCGCTCACTGGAATCGTAAATTGCTCGTCGGTGAAACCAAGTCCGTGAAGCACGGCCTCCACCAAGTGGTCGCTTGACCAACCGCCAGAGCGCTCCAGCTTTTCCTCCAGCGCGATCTGGCGCTCGAACAGTTTTTCCAACTCAGCGCCTTGCGCCGTGGCCATTTCTTCAAACACGTGATCAAGTTCCGCGCGCGCGGATGTGCCTTCGCTTAATCCTTGCGCCGCCACTTCTTGCAATGTGAGCGATGGATCAAAGCGGGGCTCTTGCTCCAAATATCCAAGGCGCGCGCCGCGCAACAAACTCACTTCGCCGCCCTCTGGTTTTAATTTGCCGCAGAGAATTTTAAGCAGCGTGCTTTTGCCGCAACCATTGCGGCCAACAAGTCCAACGCGCTCGCCCGGTTCAATGGCAAATGTGGCGCCGTCAAGAACGGTCTTGGCGCCAAGAGTGATTCGAAGATTGGATGCGCTGACCACTGGCATGGGCGTAGAAGAGTAGTGTGTTTTGACCAAATCACGAAATGCGCTTGGATAAAAACTTCGGGCCAGCAAAATCACCTCAAACGCGGGCGATTCACTTCCAATAGTTGTTGGCCGCAGCGATGGTGGCAAATTCCGTCGCAACCGTCTGTCCGATCGCGATCAACATTGCGGCATCTTCGGCGTACACCGAACGAAGTCGTTCACGCACTGCGGCGTCTGGTTGCGTGACTTTGATGATCAAGCGCGACATTTTAATTGCGAGTTGTCGGCCTTCCTCTGGCGTCTTGGTAATCAGAGAGTTGCCTGGAACAAGTTGTACTGGATCGGTGGGGGCGCTCATCATTGAAGTCTACTGATGTGATTACGAAGAGTGTGTGCGATTTTCCAAATGATTGACTTCCAATTTACATTCTCGCTGGGTTGATTTAAATAATTTTTACGGTTTCTTCAACGGTATAAAGTCATACGTTGGCAGCAGCACATTTCCATTGGCGTCAATACCCGCGCCAATGCGCACATCGCCGCGCTTGTCGGCCCACGCCATAGTTCCGCTTCCCTCGCCATCAATAACCGCAGTGATGCGCTTCTTTTCGTTCTTGTCAGCGAATGTCAAGGCCGCTTCACCATCGGCAAAGGTTCCCGCATTGAGTCGTAATTTCCCATCTTGGTCAAGCCATCCCACGGTCGCGCTTCCATCGGCTTTGGTGCACGCCACAATCCGCGTCTTTGCGTCCGCGTCGACAACTTTCCAACCCTTGCATGTGATTGTGTCGAAAGTTGCGTCGCCAACTGGACGAACCGCCGCTATCAAGCCGCCGGCAACAAGCACGCTAAGTAAAGCGATATTCAACAAGCGTTGTCGCTTGGCGCAGACATGCTGTTGATGAACGATGACTTGAAGC
>CAIUGT010000118.1 GCA_903898755.1 uncultured bacterium
GTGTCTTCTGGTGAGCCCACGGCAAAGGCAAGCTTGGCGGCTGATGCCAGCAATTCCGCGCGCGTGCGAATAAGCGTGGAGCGCGCGGTGAACAGCGCTGATTCAGCGGTGAGCACATTGTTGATATTGCTCAAGCCATTCACATACGATTCAAACACGGAGTCGTAGGAATCTTGACTGGCTTTGAGCAGCGATTCGCCGAAAGCGAATTGCTTGATGGCGGCAAGATGCACAAAATAGGAATCCCACACTTCGCTCGAAGCTTCAAGGCGCAACTTCTCAAGATCAGCCGCTGCCACGGCGCGGTCCGCGCGCGCTTGACGCACGGCGTTGGTGCGCTCAAAACCATCAAAAAGCAGCCAAGAACCGTTCAAACCAGCGGAGTATTCGGGACCCCAGAAATTTTGATTTGTGGTCGGATCGCCCAACGAGGTGTTGCCGTCGTACCAAAATCGAGTTTGTCCAACCATGCCGCCAACGTTCACGATGGGCAAGAACTGCGCCTCCGCAAGTTTAATTTCGGCGTCGGCTCCACGCACGCGTTCCACGGCGGCAAGCAAGTCGGGACGACCACGAATGGAGGTGCGAATCAAATCATCCACTTGCGCGCTCATATCTTCGGGAAGGGCTAGGCGTTGCAAGCTGGTGATTTGAATTTCAGTTTCAGCGGACAAGCCCACGCGACGCGCCAATGTGGACTGCGCGTCAAAGGTTGCGCTGCCCGCGGCTTCAAGCGCGAATTGAGCCTGCGTGAATTGTTGTTTGGCCAACAGCATTTCAGGGCGCGTAGCCAATCCAACAATCAGGCGATCTTCAACGGCTTCAAGTTGCACGCGCGCGGTCTCTAGATTTTGCTCGGCAGTTTGAAGCAAGGCAAGTTTGGCATCTAAACTAAAATACGCATCCTGCACTTCAAAGATGACTTTTTGAATGCCGCGGTTGAATGAATAGTTGGACGCCATCAAGGCGCGGCGCGCGGATTCAGTCTGGGCGTCGCGGCGGCCAAAATCCACCAAGATCCAAGCCAAATTTAATGAGCCTTGCATCATTGGACCGGTGTTTCTGAAGCGTTCAGTGTTGATGTAACCGATCTGTTGCACGTAGCCGCCAAAGCCAGAGGCGGAGAGGGTTGGCAGATATAAACTTTCAATGCGACCAAGTTGGGCCGCGCGCGATTTGGCTTTCTGCCATTCGCTACGGGTGGTTGGATTATTTTCCAAAGCAAATTCGACCAGTGACGGCAATGTATTGGGCCCATCTTTTGGAAGAGCCTGGAATTGTTTTTCCGCTTCCGTTTCCGCGCGACCTTTGGCGTCTTGTGGCGCCTCATTGTCTTTGCCCAATGACCATGGAGTTGCGGACGATTGCGAAACAAGTTTTTCAAATCGCTCTTCGTTCCACGGGTCGTCGCTTTGGCAAGCGTTCAAGCCAATAAGCGCGCTTCCTAGCAGCGAGACAGTGATGAAGCGGTTGAAAAATTCAGATTGCATTGATGGCGCAATCCTAGCGTGGCTGGGAAAAAGGGGCAATTTTAAATTGGTGCGCGGGAAGCACTATTTGAAAGATTTGGTTTGCCCCAACTCTTCAAGCGCGGCGGCTTGAAGGCGGCGTAAGACGTCAAAGGCTTGCAATGGAGTGAGTTGGTTCAGATCCACGGCTTGCAGTTCTTGCAGCGTTTGGCTTGGTTTTTGAATATCTTTCAGATCGGGCTTGGTGGAGAATTGTTGACCTAAGCCTGGCAGTTGTGAGAACAAGTCGGGGGTGGGGGAAGCTTCTTTGGAACTTTTGCCGGCGCGCTTCATTTTCTCTGGGGCAGAAGTTTGGCTTTCTGTTTCCACAGCGAGTGAATCCAAAATTGCCTCCGCGCGCGCCACCACATCTAGCGGTAAGCCGGCCAAGCGTGCTACATGAATTCCGTAACTGCGATCGGCATGACCCGTGGCGATCTTGTGCAGGAACACAATTCCATTTTCCCATTCACGCACCGTCACATGCAGGTTTGTTATGCGCGGCAATCGATCCGCAAGCGAAGTGATCTCGTGATAGTGCGTGGCGAAAAATGTTCGGCAACCGCGCGCCGCAAGACCCTCGGCGATGGCCCACGCCAAACTTAAGCCATCCAGCGTGCTGGTGCCGCGGCCAATTTCATCCATCACAATTAAACTTCTCTCAGTGGCTTGGTGCAGAATGCGCGCGGCCTCCAACATTTCAATCATGAACGTGGATTGACCCAAGTGCAGTTCGTCCGACGCCCCAATACGCGTGAAGATGCGGTCGGTGATTCCAATGGTGGCGCTGTGCGCGGGTACAAAGGCGCCAGCGTGCGCCAGTATGACAATGAGCGCGTTTTGCCTGATATAGGTGCTTTTGCCCGCCATATTTGGACCCGTGATCAATGCCAACGTGGGCTTGTTCACTTTGTTGGCGGGACCAAGCACCGCGCTGTTTGGAATTAATTTTCGGCCAAGTGAAATTTCAAGGGCGGGGTGGCGTCCATCCACGATATCGAATAGTGGTTCGTCCACCATGGTGGGGCGGACATGATTGCGCCGCTGCGCCGTAGAAGCGAACGATGTGAGCGCGTCGATTTCCGCCACTAGTTCACCAACGCGTTGGATCAATCGAATATGAGAGGCGACCTCCACGCACAGCGCGTCGAAAAGTTTTTGCTCGCAGTCAAGGGCGCGCCGCTCGGCGCCCAGCACCTTCACTTCAAACTCGCGCAACTCCGGTGTGATGCAGCGTTCGCCGTTCTTCACGGTTTGTCGGCGCGTGAAGTCTGCGGGAATTTTTCCAACATGGGAGTTGGTGACCTCAATGTAATACCCAAAGACGCGGTTGAATCCAACCTTCAACGTGGTAATGCCTGTGCGCTCAATTAACTTCCGCTGATAGTCGGTCAGCCATCCATCCGCGTCGCGTTGCAAGACATGGCACTCGTCTAATTCCGCGTTAAAACCGCTGCGAAACAAGCCGCCTTCACGCATGTGGGCGGGTGGGGCGTCCACGCAGGCGGCCACAATTTTTTCAGCCAACGACTTCAGAGCGCGCACTGGTTCTTGCAGCGCAAGTCGATCGTGATCAAACGCGCTGTCCGCTGGAAGAAGCGCTATCAGTTGCTCCGCGGCGACCACGCTGCGACCCAGCGCAAGCAAGTCCCGCGGAGTTGCGCGGCCAAGTGCCAGTCGCGCGGCAATACGCGCGATATCTTGAACGATATCAAGCGCTTGCTCAATCTCGCCGCGTCGGTTGGTGTCGGCCACCAACAACGCCACGCGATCATGTCGTAGCATGATTTGATTTCGATCGCACGATGGTCGCACCAACCATGCGCGTACAAGTCGACGGCCCATGGCGGTGCGCGGCGACTCCAAGCACGAGATCAATGAGCCTTCGGTGGATTGGCTGCGCATGGTGCGCTCCACTTCAAGCGAGCGCAGCGATGCCGCGTCCATAATGAGGGATTGCGAATGCTCAACTGGAAGCGGCGCGCGTAGATGCGACAACGCGGCGCCATTGCCCGCGGCTTGCGTCTCAATGAAATAGCGCAGCAATGCGCCAGCGGCGGCCGTGGCAACGCCATCATCGGTTAAGCCAAAGCCGCCCAAAGCAGCCACTTTGTAGTGCTTTTGCAGCATTTGCGCGGCGTCTCGCGGAGCAAAGTTCCAAGCCGGCCGCTCAAGGCATGACTTCACCAAGGTGGCCGCATGCTCCTTGCCCGCAAATCCTTCGGGCAGCAATAATTCCGCCGGCTCCAAGCGCGCGATCAAATCAAGCCACTCATTGACCGCCACCGTGAACACTTCAAACACGCCAGTGGAAAGTTCAGCCGACGCAATACCAACACTCGCACCGTCCGCGCTTATGGCCACTGCGGCAACACGGTTGGCGGCGCCGGCGTCAAGCAGCGCTTCATCAACCAGAGTGCCTGGAGTCACAACACGCGTGACCGCGCGATCGACCACGCCTTTGGCGTCTTTTGCATCTTGAATTTGTTCGCACACGGCGACGCGGAACCCTTGCTCAACTAGGCGGCGCAAATATCCTTCGGCGGCGTGATGGGGAACGCCAGCCATGGGCACTCCTTTGGTGCGCTCGGTCAGCGTAATGCCAAGCGCGCGCGAAGCCGTGACGGCGTCCTCATCAAAGAGCTCGTAAAAATCTCCAATACGAAAGAACAGAAGGCAGCCTGGATGCTCGCGTTTGAAGCGGTCATATTGCTTCATGGCGGGTGTTTCACGGGTTGCAACGCTCATTCATAAAGCATACGAAAGCGCGGTGAAAGTTCGGAGCGCGAACGGCGAATTAAAAATAAAAAACCCCGCTTGAAAGCGGGGCTGACAAATGGAGTGGATGAGAATCGAACTCATAACCTCTTGAATGCGATTCAAGCGCTCTACCAATTGAGCTACCACCCCCGATGTGCCTGAGCGAGGGGAGAGTGTAATCGCAGCAAGGTTCAATCGCCACCGCTGCGTCACATGATTTCAAAGGCAGTTATGCTGTTTCGGTGGACACACAATGGCTTTGGATTGCGTGCGGATTGATCGCTGTAGCAAGCGTGTTTGGTGGATTTTTGCCCACGCTCATTCGCCTCACGCATCAGCGAATGCAGATCGCGCTTTCATTTGTCTCGGGCGTCATGCTTGGTGTGGCGTTCTTTCACATGTTGCCTCACGCCATTATGGAAATTTCAGAGCAGCGCAATTCCTCTGGTCATGAGATGGACCATCTCGCCATCAATCCCGTCATGCTTTCAGCGGCTCTTGGTTTTCTGGCCATGTTTTTCTTGGAGCGCTTCGCAAGTTTCCATCAACATGATGTGGTGGAGGAGTGCGACACGCATGACCATGACCATGATCATGCGCACGCGCATTCACATGGCGTGACGCCGTTGACGTGGTCGGGCGCGGCGTTGGGGCTTTCGCTGCATAGTTTGTTGGAGGGCGTGGCTCTTGCTTCTAGTATTTCAGTCGCTTCCACGTTGCATCCTGGAGCGGGGTTGGCTGGACTTGGAACATTTCTTGTCATTCTTCTGCATAAACCTTTCGATGCCATGACCCTCACCACGTTGCTGCGGGCGGGCAAATCAAGCGCAAGAAAATTACATCTGGTGAATATTATTTTCGCGCTCATAGTTCCAATTGGCGCCGCAATTTTTTTATTGAAGACTGGTGGTGGCGATCCAACATTCACCGCCTACGCGTTGGCCTTCTCGGCGGGATCATTCTTGTGCATCGCGGGAAGTGACTTGCTTCCAGAGTTGCACTTTCACTCACATGATCGCGTGCGACTTTCGTTGGCATTGGTCCTAGGCTTGGCCATCGCTTGGGGCATTGGAAATTTGGAGAGCATGTCACACAGCGATGAACACAATCATTCACATCAACCAACTTCGGCGGCAGTGCAGCCGCACTCCGCGGATCATTCAACAGAAAGTCACGCCCTATGAAAATTGAAAAAGTTTTAGCTGAACTCAACCGCCTGCGCCATGATTTGGAGAAGGATCCTAAAGACATGGAGTGGTTCACCCTGCATCACACCTTTTGCTTTGTCAGCTACAAAATGGCGGAATTTCAGCGCTATTTGGATGAAGCCGTGAAACCTGGTGAATGCCCTGATGAATGAGTTTGGGCGTACTTCCATGCGCAATCCACGTGGTGATTGCGTGCTTTGAAATCACAACGCCCTAGAAAATTGTCCACCATCATCGCGCAACACCTCTATCATCTCGCCTCCAATGCCTGAATATCGCGACACGCTTCAACTGCCCGCAACCGACTTCGCCATGAAGGCGAATCTGTCGCAATCCGAACCCAAGACGCTTCAGCGATTCACTGAGATGAATTTTTATGAGCGCGTGAATTCCGCGCGAGCCAACGCGCCCATCTTCCGATTTCATGATGGACCGCCATACGCCAATGGACCAATCCATGTTGGCCATATGGTGAACAAGGTTCTCAAGGACATGGTGGTTCGCAGCCGTCTGATGGAGGGCATGCGTTGTCCATACACGCCAGGTTGGGATTGCCACGGACTTCCAATTGAGCACCGAGTGCTGACTGAACTTTCCAAAAAGGGAAAGATGAAGGAGCTGGACGCGTTGCCGGCGAATGAGCGGCGCGTTGCTATTCGTGCGGCTTGTGCCAGCGACGCAGTGAAGTTCATTCAAGTGCAAGCCGATGGCATGAAACGTTTGCTGACGTTCGCGGACTATGAACATCCTTATCGCACGCTTGACCAAGCCTACGAAGGCGCCACGCTTGAATTGTTCGCCACATTGGTGGAGCAAGATATTGTGTTTCGCGAGCGAAAACCAGTGCATTGGAGCATTGCCAATCGCACGGCGCTTGCGGAGGCCGAGCTTGAATATGAGGACCGCGAGGACCCCAGCATTTGGGTTGATTTTGAGGCCGCCGACCGCGAGGCGGTCGCAAAAGTGTTCGGCGTTGAACTTGATTCAACTCCAAGCTTCATGATTTGGACAACGACTCCGTGGACGTTGCCTGCGAATTTGGCCATCGCCGTTGGCGGCGCGTACAACTATTCGCTGGTTCGCATCGATGGCGGTGAAAGCATTATCGCCAGCGATATGATTGAAAAAGTTTCCAAGGCGATTGGCGCACAGAAGGTTGAGCGACTTGGCGAGACCACGGGCGACAAACTTGTGGGTTTGCAATACACGCATCCTTTCTGTGATCGTGTGGGAAAAATAATTGCCGCGCCGCATGTCACTCTTGAAGATGGAACTGGTCTTGTGCACACCGCTCCTGGTCACGGCGAGGAAGATTGGCGCGCTGGCCGCAAGGAAGGTCTTGAGGCCTATTGCCCCGTGCGCGACAACGGAACCTATGACGACACCGTGCCGGAGTGGTTGCGCGGCGTCTCTATTTGGGAAGCCAATAAAACCATTCTGGAGCACATCACCAAGAGTGGACATTTGGTTCACCACCTCATGTTCACACACAGTTATCCCCATGATTGGCGCAGTAAAACGCCTGTTATTTTCCGGGCCACTGAGCAGTGGTTTATTGGGGTGGATCGCAAGGCGAAAAATTCTGGGCGCACCATTCGCGAGCTTGCCAGCGAAGCGGTGGAGAGCAAGATTGAATTTGTTCCAGAGTGGGGGCGCAACCGAATGCGCGGCATGATTGCGTCGCGTCCAGATTGGTGCCTGAGTCGGCAGCGATCTTGGGGGTTGCCAATTCCCGCGTTCAAGTTGGCTGATGGATCCACGTTCATGACGCCCGCCAGCATTCGTGCCGTGGCCAAAGTCATGCGCGAGCATGGTTCCGACGCGTGGTTCAAACGCACTCCGCAAGAATTGTTGGCGCATTACAACAGCGCGCAAGATGTGAACGCGCCCAAGGATTTCAACAGCGCAACCATTGAAAAATTGTTTGATATTTTCGATGTGTGGTTCGAGGCTGGTTCAAGTTGGCATTCGGTCATGCAAGAGCGCGGCCAAGGGTTTCCAGCCGAGTTGTATTTGGAAGGCAGCGATCAACACCGCGGCTGGTTCCAACTTTCCATGTTGCTTGCGCTGGCCTCTACGGGGCAGCCGCCTTTTCGCCGCCTTGTCACCCATGGTTTTGTGGTGGACAAAGATGGCAAAAAGATGAGTAAAAGCCTTGGAAACACCATTGATGTGGAGAATATTTTGAAGGAGTTTGGCGCCGATGTTTGCCGCTGGTGGGTGAGCGGGTTGGCGTATGAAACCGACATCCGCATGGACCTTGAGTTTCTCAAGACAGCGGGTGAGGCCTATCGCAAAGTTCGCAACACGGTTCGTTTCTTATTGAGCAATCTTGGCGATCTTCCCGCGACCACGGATTGGCGTGGCGCATTGAAGAGCGTTGAGCCTGAATCGATTGACGGCTGGGTGCTGGGCGAATTGTCGCGGCTTGAGAAAGATGTGCGCGAGGCGTATGTGCGTTTTGATTTCCGCGCCGCGCACTTGGCGCTGTATGCGTTCTGCAATGAGACGCTCTCCTCCATGTATTGCGTTGCTGTGAAGGATCGCTTGTATTGCGATCGACCCGATTCGCATCGCCGTCGTCGCTCGCAAATTGTCATGCGCGCGTGCGCCGAAACGCTTTCAAGATTGCTAGCGCCAATCATGGCGCACACGGCGGACGAGATCTATCGCACCATGAACGCCGGCGATGCGTCGGTGCACGAGCAGACCTATTTGAATATTCAATATCAAGCGCACACGGATTGGAGCAAAGTCATGGACGCGCGCGCCGCGGCATTGAAGGCCCTTGAGGAAGCCAAGGCGCGTGGAATTGAAAACACCCTGGACGCTGGTTTGGTCATGCCCGACTCCGATGGAACTTTGACCAGATTTGCCGATGATTTCGCTGATATTTGCGGAGTTTCGCGCGCCAAGTTTGATCAGTCCACCAGCGCCGTGCAAGTGATTGATCTGCGCGAGGCGCCGCGCTGTGAGCGAAGTCGTCGCCGAGATGAAACCGTGGCCATGCGAATCGACGGCGGACTTTTAAGTGATCGGGATTTTGAGGCGGTGACCACATTTAAGGCGCTTCATCCAGTTTCATCCTGAGAGGCTTGGAAATACACCGTCACGCAGTAGTTTGATATACAAATACGCGGCGCAAATTTGTGCTGCGCTAAAAAAGTTTGAAGAATTCATTTACAAGGACCCAACATGAGCGAGCCACTCCCAGCCATTGCCTACGACCTGTTCTCAAAAATTGATTTGCGCGTGGCTACGGTGTTGGCTGCGGAAGCGCACCCCAACGCAGACAAATTATTGAAACTGAAATTAGACGATGGCACGCCAGAAGGGCGCCAAGTGTGCGCTGGAGTGCGCGCTTGGTATGACCCAGCGACGCTGATTGGAAAGCAAGTTGTAATTGTGGCCAACTTGGAGCCCCGCATGTTGCGCGGTGAAGTCAGCGCGGGAATGATTCTTGCGGCAAGCGACTTGAAAGCCGAGGCGGTGATTGGCGCCGATGGCAAGCCTGGTCCAGAATCCCGAGACGTTGTTTTTCTGAGTGTTGATAAGCCTGTGAAAGCCGGTTCCAAAGTCAGCTAATTCACGCTGGAATCAAGGTCAATTCAGCTTCGAAATCACATTCTTTGCGCGTAGATCAAAGCCAATTCAAATTTTGGCCTACGGATAATCCAAGTGGCGTCTGCCGCTGTCGATTTATCCAACGGGATCAAGCGGCGGAGTTGGCGCACTGGAATCACTTGGCTCAGTTGCTTGTTTCGTCTGCTTGAATTTGTTTCGCTCAGACATGACCGCGAATGAAAATTCATCGGCCAATTTAATTTGATCATTCTCGCTTGAAATAGCGCCGCGGAATCGTTGATCGCCCGACAGTCCGTTGAAATCCTCCGCGTACACGGGAAGCACTTCACGAATATGCGCTGCAACAATGGCTAGTTTGTCTGGAGAAGCCACCACAAATGTTCGCGCCGCATCTGGAGTGTTCGCGAACTCGCCTTGTGGAATGGCAAGTGTTTGTTTCACAAGTTCATTGACAACGGTGGCGTCTTCGCCAAGGCCTGAAATAGCCGTTGGCATTTTCATTCCGTATTGCACAAACTTCATGTCGGCGCCACGAATTTGTGGAGCAAAGTTCACCTTGGTGTTGTATTGCTGAGCTAAAGCTTCCAAACCTTGTTCTTTGGCAGTGGCTTGAATTGCCGCTAAATTGCTTTGCAGAACGGCAAATCGAAGGAGTTTTTGCTCATCTTCCGTGGCCTTCGTTCCGGCTTCCGCGGCGTTGATCGCCGCATGGGCTGGGGTGGCCTGCAAAATACGGAATGCGAAAATATCAGTGGTCAGCGGAGCGCGATTCGCCCCAGATTGATTGGGATCATTCCTGTTTTGCGAAGGATCTGGAGCGCGCAGCGGTGGTCCAATCACTCCAACTTGTAGAACGCCACGAGTCTCACTTGGATTCAATTCTTTGGTCATTGAAATCAGTTGTCGAAGGGGAGTGGGTTGTGTTCCAAATCGATCACTGGTGGCTGTGCCTAATCCAACAATGCTGGCAAGATCAGCGACTGGTGTTGGACCAACAGTTTCAACTTGTGGCACGCTCACGCCGAATTGTTTGGAGACATCTGTTGCCAAGGCGGGAAGGCCAGGAAGAGATTGCCAATCACTTGGCAATTTGGCGTAGATGCCATCCTTGGGCATGGTTCGCGTGAACAATTGCGCTTGATCAGCGATGAATTTCACAATTTCATTCAGTCGATCCGAAGTGAGTTGGTTCATCACTTGGGTTCGCACTTGATCTTTGAATGCGTCAAAGTTTGGATCGACTTCACCAATTTTGGAGCCAAATGAAGTGGGATTGCGCAGGAATGCCTTGCGCAACTCAACATTGGAAAGGCGCGGGTCATTGGCAAGTTGATCGCGAACTTGAAGCGCTGGAATGACAAACCACTCCAATTGCACCATTTCATTTTGACGATAGCCAACTCCATGTGGACCTTTTCCAGGCATGATGTTGGCATTTTCCTTCACAAGTTTTTCAACTTGCTCTGGCGTTGGTTGCGGATCATTTGTTGGCAGTGGCATGTCCGCGGATATCACTACCACGTCGGCGCTTAGTCCAATCAGCGCATTTTGGGCGGATGATTTCAATCGTGCTTCGCTGATGCGCGGCGCGTTTCCAGCCAAATTCAACATGCGCGCAACGCCAGAAAGTTCCGCGAGTGTTTCATAGACCATCGGCGGTTGGTAGCCACCAGCGCGGCATAGTTCGTTCAGTAGATACATGGATTGTTGCGACATGGCTTCGCCAGGCTTGACTTCGCCACCAGCGATTTTCTGCATCAAGTTTTTTCCGTCGGATGCTCCACCAATAAGTCCAGCCTGTTTGGCTTCACGAACCAGCAAGTACCACTGTCCTGGATTTCCGTTGATGCCAAGATCCTTAGCCATTGGCAATTTCAGGACATCCAACATTTTGAGTTGGCGCGTGAGTTTCTGTTGTTCAGTGAGCGTGATTTTTTCCCCGTTGCCAACTGTTGCCCACACTGCGTTGGATGCCGCAGATTGCTTTGAAATCTCTTGGATTGCGCTTGGAACAAGCCAAGTCAGCATGAGCAATACGCTGAAAAAACCGAACAAGGCCTTGTTGTATTTGCGCAGAAATTTGAGCATGTGAATTCTCCAAGCAGGAAAAGAAAGAACCTCCGAGCCTTTGGTGGCCAAATTGGCAACCAAAGACCCGAAGGTTCAAATATTAGCGATAAAACTCGATGATCAAATTGGTGTTGACATCGAATGGAATCTGATCCGAAGTCGGAAGGCTTGTGACCTTCGCGGACAACTGAGCAGGATTCACTTCAAGCCAACCTGGCACATTGTGACTGGACATGCTTTCCATGTTCTCGCGAACAAGTTTGTGCGTGCCTTCTCGCATTGTGATTTCGTGACCAATTTCAACCAGGTAACTTGGACGATCAACCTTCTCGCCGTTCACTTTGACGTGACCGTGAGCAACAAGTTGACGAGCGGCCCAAATCGTGCGGGCAAAACCAGCGCGGCGCAGGAGATTGTCCAAGCGACGCTCCAGAAGTTGCATGAGCACTTCACCGGTGTTGCCAGTGGTTCGACCAGCATTTGCCAACACATGGCGGAATTGCTTTTCAAGCACGCCGTAGTGGTAGCGCAACTTTTGCTTCTCATCTTTACGAATGCCGTAAGGCTTCGGGCGCTTGCCACGGAAACCGTGCATGCCGTTAGAGGTGAGCTGCCGCTTTGCGGTGTGCTTCGGGATATCCGCAATTGGAACGCCGACTCGACGAGAAAGTTTAACTTTGGGACCGGTGTAGCGAGCCATCTGTGCCTCTAAAAGAGCCTTGAAACTGCTGTGCGATTCGTCGCACTGCAGCGAGTCGACTAGTAGACTCTAAATCGCCTCGTTGGTCAAGTTCACCGTGAAATTTCCCGTGGGACATGCGTTGGTGTGCATAACCGAGGCCCTGCGAATTTTGGCTAATACGCCCTTTTTTCAGAGCTTTTTCGCCAATTTAAGTAGGCCGTATTCAACACCCGAAGGCCGCCAGGAGTGGGATATTCACCGTTGAAGTACCAAATTCCGCGATGATTTGGCATGGCTTGGGTCAGACCCTCGATTCGCTGATAGACCACCTCCAGTTGGCCTTTCCAAGCCAGGCCAGCGGGGCGAATGAGTTGGGCAATGCGGGCGCACAGTTGATCGTGCGTGACTGAATCATAAATGCTCCGAACATGGTTCTTCATTTTTGCCGCTGGAAGATGCGCTTGCTCCTCGCACAGTGTTTCAATCTCTGCAAAAATTTTCTCGTCACCTCGATCTCTGATCACGCCCACGGCCGCTTCAAACGCGATGAACTTTCCAAGTTGGCTCATATCAATTCCATAACAGTCGGGATAGCAAATTGGCGGTGCCGAACTTGCAATCACAATGCGCGCGGGCTTCAGGCGGGCAAGCATTGTGATGATGGAGTCGCGCAACGTTGTGCCACGCACAATGGAGTCGTCCACCATGACAAGCGTGTCGCCCTCGCCAACAACGCCGCGGGTGACATCGTAAATGTGCGTGACCAAATCGCGCCGCGCCGCGTCATGCGTAATGAAGGTGCGCAAGCGTTGGTCTTTGTGCGCCACTTTTTCCACGCGCGGCAACATGCCAATAGATGTTGAAAGGTCCAACTCCGTCAGTGTGCCAGCGCGCAATTTGCCCGTTAAAGCCGCAATTTCACGCTTGTGGATGTGTTGCTCGACCTCTTTCACCAAGCCCAGAAACGCGGGCTCGCTGGTGTTTGGAATAAATCCAAAAACAATTTTGGAGAAGTCGGCGCCTGTTTGTTGCAACACAGGTTCGGCCAAATTGCGGCCAAGTTGTTTGCGCTCGTTGTAAATGTCCGGGTCGTTGCCGCGGCTGAAATAAATTCGCTCGAAGGAACATTCCAAGCGCTCTGCGGGCTCGCAAAATTGTTCGCGAACCACCACGCCATCTCTACGCACAATCAACGCATGTCCTGGTTCAAGCGCCTTCACTGATTCAGGCGAAACATCAAAGACCGTGGTCAGTGCGGCGCGCTCGCTTGCGGCCGCCACCACATCGTCGGTTTCCAAAATGAAGACAGGGCGAATTCCGTTGGGATCGCGGCAGACAAAACAATCGCCGTGACCAAGCAAGCCAACAAAAACATAGCCGCCGTCAAAATCGGCGGTGGCTTTTGAAAGAACGCGCGTGAGATTGAGTTCCTGCGCAACGGCATGCGCAAGTTCAACACCGTCCAAGTTTTTCAGGCTGCCTGACCCCATGGTGGCGCGCAATTGATCATGCTCAACATCAAGGAAATGACCTATTTTTTCCAGCACAACACCCGTATCGGTGTCACCCACGGGATTGAGACCGTATGCCGCAAGCGTTTGAAAAAGTTCCGTGGCGTTGGTCAAGTTGAAGTTGCCTGCCACGGCCAAGTTGCGGCTGGCGACATTGGATCGGCGGACATATGGGTGGCATACATTTTCACCACGGCCGCCAAATGTTCCATAGCGAAGATGTCCAAGCATGACTTCCCCAAGCATGGGAATGCGGCGCTTGAGTTCAAGCGGATCCATGTTGCGCAGATCATGTTCTGAAATTTTTGAAGCAGGTCCCAGCGCGGCGTCGAAGATTCGCTCAATGGGGCTGCGCTTGCTGTTTCGAAGCCGCGAAAGAAACGGCTCACCCGCAGCCGTCTCAAATTTCACGCTGGCAATACCGGCGCCATCTTGGCCACGGTTGTGTTGCTTCTCCATGAGCAAATATAATTTTCGAAGTCCCCATAGCGGGTCGCCGTGTATGCGTTGCAATTCCGCCAGCGGTTTTTTTAAGCGCACCAAGGCAACGCCACAGTGATGTCCAATGAAGTCGCTCATGAAGGACTTCTGAGCGTAGCGAAGGCGGGGGGCTTCGGGCGGCAGCCTGATTTGCTTGATTTTGGGCAGGTACTAGTCAAAGAACAAGCTGGGGCGCGCAAAGTGAGCGCGCATTTTGAAATGCGATTTATTTTCAAGTGAAAGTTTAAAGGTGCGCCGCAAACAGTGACTCGCTCCAATTGCATTGTCGCGGCTGACCCACGGAAAGCCACGGCAGTGAAAGCGTTTGCGTGGCCACTTGCATATCGCCGGTTAGTTCTGGCGCATGCGTGTTCCACAAATCGCGCACCAAGTCCTGCGAGTTGCACTGCGACGAAAGATGTAGCAGCACAATGTGGCGCAGCGCGCGCTTGCCATGAATGTGAAGCACGGCTTGCATTGCCTCCACATTTGAAAGATGTCCATGGCCACCCATGATGCGCTCCTTCAAGAAATCCGGTCGCGATGAGCGCCGCTGCAATTGCAAGTCGTAATTGCTTTCAATGCATAGAGCATCCACGCCAGCGAAAAATGCGAGCGCATCGCTTGACATGTGACCCAAATCCGTGGCCCAGCCCATTGCGACGCCATCAATTGAAATGCGAAATCCAGTTGAGCCCGATTGATCATGCGGCAAAGCAAAGGTCTTAATTTGCGGGAAAAAGACTTGAGAATTCGCGTCCGCATCAAGCATGTGAGCGGGTTGAATTCCAGCGTTGGCAATGGCGCGGTGATGCGCACGACGCGCAATGACTTTGGCGTTTTCAAAGGGCCAGCGCCGTGCCCATCCACCATGCAAATGGTCGGCATCGGCGTGCGTGATCAAAATGGCGGCGATTTCATGTGGCTTGATATTTTCTACCGCAAGCGCGCCGCATAATTTGCGCGGCGACAAACCCAAATCAATAATGAAATGCGATGGCGCCGCATCGCGTGGACGCAGAGAAACAATCGCAGCATTGCCTTGGCTGCCGCTTGCCAAAATACGAATACGAATGGGTGGGTGCATTTATTCCACAGTGGTCGTGATAGACGTGCCACGCAGCGCGCTTCCCGTGCTTGGAGTAATAGGTCGTTTCGCGGTCTCTATGAAGCGCATATATTCCTGCACGATCGGATTTTCTTTTCGCTCCGCCAAAGCGATCAGCACATTGGGTCTTGACAGTTTTCTTCTTTGAACAACTTCATAAACCCAGCGAACGGTATCAATGTCGCTTCGTTGCATTCCGCTGCGGCGCATGCCGATCAAATTCAAACTGCCGGCGACATTGATGGCGGTCAGCATGAAAAACGCGGGTAAATCCGTGCTTAAACCGGTCAAGCCACCAAGAAAGGCTCCGCGACCCACGCGCGCAAATTGGTGCACGGTGGACACGCCGCCAAAAATAACACCATCGCCAATTTCAACATGTCCGCCAAGAGAAACATTGTTGGCAAAAATGCATTTGCTTCCAACCAAGCAATCATGAGCGATATGGCTGTTGGCCATGAGATAATTTTTATCACCAATGCGCGTGGGCAATTCCATTTTTGCGCGGTGAATGCTTACCGATTCACGGAAGGTGTTGTCGTCACCAATCACGCAACCCGCCCCAGCTTTGTCAGGATCAAAACCCAAATCTTGCGGCGGGTATCCAATACTCGACGCAGGATAAATGCGATTGCGTTCGCCAATCGTCAACGGTCCTTGCATGGAAACTTGGTGCATCAACCGCGTGCCTGCGCCAATTGTGATGGGACCAATCGTTCCATCAAGCACACAGTACGGACCAATCTCCGCACCTTTGGAAATTTGAATATCGCCAGTTAAAATCGCTGAAGGATGCACCTTGGACATGTGTGGGATTGTATTGAGAGTCGTGGGCTCGGGCAGCGTAAACTGAAGATTCAATGCAATTGCTGCAAATGAAAGATCTTGGAA
>CAIUGT010000119.1 GCA_903898755.1 uncultured bacterium
AAGACCCTCGGGGCGAATGCATCGGTTGGGCTCCCAGTGGGCCTATGGTCTTCCACCAATTCCTATCGAAAAAGAAATGGAACGCATAGAGAATTTAACTCTTCAAGATTTACGCCAGTGCTTAATTGATTTTCCAATGAAGCCAGTGGTGATTGGAAGAATGCTGCCCCCAGCAATCAAAGATCACTGATTAAAGCAGCCTGTTCATCAGCGCGATAACTGCTTCGGACAAGCGGACCGCTTTCACAAATTCTGAATCCCCGATCTAGGGCTTGTTTTTTAAATTCAATAAATTGTTCGGGTCGAACCCAACGATCAATAGGAAGATGATTTCGTGTCGGCTGTAAATATTGACCAACAGTCAAAATGTCCGCTTGTGATTCGCGGCGAACATCATCCATGAGTTCCAGAACTTCCTCGTCATGTTCCCCGATGCCAACCATGATGCCGGTTTTTGTAAGCAGGCCGCTTGCCTTGAATTGTTTCAATACATTCAAAGATCGTTCATAGCGCGCTTGTGGACGGACGGCGGAATGCATGCGCCGAACGGTTTCCATGTTGTGACTAATGATTCGCGGACGAGCATCACAAACGGTTTGAATAGCTTTTTCGTTTCCACAAAAATCACCGACAAGAACTTCAATACTCATCTGCGGACAAGCCGCGCGCGTCAGACGAATTGTCTCTGCCCAAATTTCGGCACCACCATCAGGCAGCTCATCGCGATTGACGCTTGTGATGACCACGTGTTTCAAATCCATCAAACGCAAACTTTCCGCAACGCGGCGGGGCTCATCCAAATCAAGAGCGGCCGGGCGACCGGTTTTCACATTACAGAAACCACAACTTCGAGTGCAGGTGTCGCCAAGAATCATAATGGTGGCCGAACCACGGCTCCAACATTCGCCCATGTTTGGGCAACTTGCCTCTTGGCAAACCGTGTGCAGTTTGTGCTCATCCATGATTCCTTTTAGGCGTAGGTAGCCCTCGCCACCAGGAACGCGAGCACGCAACCAATCAGGCTTCTTTCCAATTCGTAAATTCTGGCGGCTTTCGTCGCCGTTGTTTAAAATTAACCCAGAAAGACTCACGCTTGGAGCGGGAAGATTTCGAGCTGTGTCACCACCAAGCGGCTTTGGGTGCCGCGCGAGTGTTCGATCGTTTGCGGATTGGGGGGTGGTCACAGATCCTTAGCGTAGCCCGAACAAGCGCTGTAATTCAAGCCAAAAATAAGGCATACTTGCCAAAGATTTAGGAAAAAAATGAAATACAAATCAGCACTGAAAACAAAAACATATTTTCTGATTTATTTTGCCGCCACACTTCTACTTATTGGTTGTGCAAACACGCCACAATCCACAGAAAAACAACAAGCAAACACATCAAATAAAGACACCAAGGCCGTTGTCGAGAAAACCACACTCAACAAAACGGGTGAACTACCACACATTCTTGTTTTCACAAAAACAAAAGCGTATAGACATAAAAATATTTCCGATGGCGTATACGCATTGCGTGAAATCGGAAAAGGAATTTTTATGGTGGAGCAAACAGAGGATGCGGGTGTGTTCACGATCGAAAATCTAAAAAGATTTTCAGCGATTGTTTTTTTGAGCACGACCGGAGACGTTTTGAACAAGGAGCAGCAAGGCGCGTTTGAGCAATACATACATTCTGGTGGAGGATTTGTAGGTATTCATGCGGCATCAGACACAGAATATGACTGGCCCTGGTACGGGCAACTTGTTGGAGCGTGGTTTAAAGATCACACAGGCGTCATCCTGGCCACGGTTCGCCGAGAAGATAAAACGCATGTCAGCACGGTCGAATTTCCAGATGCGTGGAGACGAATGGATGAGTGGTACAGATTTCGAACAAACCCAAGGGAAAATGTTCGAGTATTGGTGACCGTGAACGATCAAGATTTGGGGGAGGTCACAATGAATGGAGATCACCCTATTTCTTGGATGCATGAATTTGAGGGCGGTCGCGCCTGGTATACAGGCATGGGTCACACGAAAGAATCTTTTTTAGAACCCGAATTTAGAAATCATGTTTTGGGTGGAATTGTGTGGGCAATGGGCGCGCGCGCAAATTCGGACGTGAATCAAACAAGCATAAGGCCTGATTCACAATCAACCACACCAGCGGCGAAATAAAAAAATTCTTTGTAGATGAACGCAATCAAAGTAATTGCTTTGATTTATTCCCCAAGATCCCACGATGCGGCGTAGTGGCCTGTCTCAATTTTTAGAATTTGACGCAGAATGTCATTTGCCAATGAGCTTGCGCCAAAGCGGAAAAGATTTGGAGTAAGCCACGCGTCACCCAGGGTTTCTTTCACCATGACAAGATAATGAAGCGCCTGCTTTGCAGTTCGGATTCCACCAGCGGGCTTCATGCCAATTTTTGGACCACCCGCGAGAAACGTGTCTCGAATTGCTTCCAACATGACAAGGGTGACGGGCATGGTTGCTGCAGGTTGAATTTTTCCAGTGCTTGTCTTGATAAAAACTTCGCCGTCTGAAATTGGTTTTGCGCCACGGCGTCCCCAAAGCGCGTTGATGGCAAGATCACTTGCGCGGCGCGCGTTGTCGAGAGTTTCGAGCTCGCCCGTTTCAAGAATTATTTTTAAATGGGCTGGTCCACACGCATCTTTTGTTTCAACAATTTCTTTTTGAAAAACATCAAACTGCCCAGCGAGAAACAATCCACGGCTGACCACCATGTCAATTTCGTCCGCGCCGGCCTCGACCGCAGCACGGACATCTTTCAAGCGAATATCCAGTGGATACTGACCACTTGGAAAACCAGTTGCCACTGCCGCGATTTTTATATCGTGACCCACTAAAGCTTGTTTGGCGATGGGAACAAGCATTGGATAAACACACACCGCGGCAACATGTGGAACCGGGTCTTTCAGCGGCACACTGGAAATATGCGGGCAGATTGCTTTTGCGCACAGTGCGCGCACTTTTTCTGGACTGTCTTTGCCCTCTAGCGTCGTCAAATCAAGCATGGACATTGCAAGACGAAGTCCAGACGATTTTGTTGAATTTTTAATACTTCGCGTGGTGAACGAGGCGGCGCGGCGCTTCACCATAATCGCGTCAACAGGTGGACTTGATTTAAACAATGTTTCAGACTTCATTGATTTCTAAATTCCAATCCTGAGTCAGGAAAAGTGATTCAAATTATTTTGGTCTGGCCTGTTGAAACATGTTTGAAATATTTTTTACGGCGCGCACATCAAGAACCCGATTGCTCACATCTCCGTAAAAAATCATCAGGGTTTCGCTTCGATCATCAATAACCCAAAGAAGATCGTAGGTATCAGCACCCAACTGAATTCCACTTGTGATGGTTGACATGGAAAACCCACTGCTGCCTGAGGCAGAATCGGCCTGCGCGGTTTGAACCCGACCCGCCTGTGTCAAGATGAGACCACCAAGAACAAAGGCGCTCGCCCACAACCCAACAGTGTTCATTTGAAAATTATTAGTTTTTTTTCTCATTGAAATTACTCCCGAGCTTCAACGACTTTTTTGACTTTGTTCAATCTCTTTTGAAATACTTCGGTAACCCACACCAGTCAATATTTTGGAAGTATCGTTCCATGAAACAGATATAAGTTCTTGATTCGATTGATCCAAGATGTACGCCACGCCGGGTTGGTTGATGACGCTTTTGCCACCAACCATAATGTATTGACCGCGTGAACGAGCGTTTTGAGCTTTGGCGGTGGGTCCAAGCGTGACCACACCAAGTAGAACAAGTAGAACGGTGTTCAAAATTAAAAGAGCGTGTTTGGGCTTCAGTGGTTTTTTATTTTTCATGGAAATTCCTTAATCAATGTTTGTGCGTTTGGATACATACATGCTGACATACACGGCTCCCCCAACCAACAAAAACGCCAAACCATATCCAGCAAGGGGCCAACCAGGCGGATTGATTTCGGCGGGAAGGGGTGGCGCATCGCTTTGCGCAAGTGCCACGGAACCAAAAGCGAGCGCTGTAAGAAAGATAGATTTTAAAATCGCCTTCATTCTGACAGTCTAACCAAACACGACACACACACGGATTTGGAATGTCGGCAAAACGTGTGGTCGATTAAGCCAACAGTTTGTCTGGGTTTTCAAGAAACCCAAGAACCGTGTTTAAAAATCGCGCGCCTTCGGCTCCATCCACAATGCGGTGATCGCACGAAAGACTTAAAGGCAGAACAAGTCCGGCGTAGAACGCGCCATCTTTTGTTAAAACCTGCTCCTTGGCGCGGCCAACAGCAAGGATGGCGACCTCTGGATAATTGATAATTGGCGTGGCGAATGTTCCACCATAACTACCAACATTGCTCATGGTGAATGTTCCACCCACAAGATTCTCGCGGGCAACGCTGCGGTTTTTGCAGGACTCCGCGAGCTCTTTCACAAGCGAAGCCAGTTCGCCAACATTTTTCTGGTGGGCGTTACGAAGAACAGGAACCATAAGCCCGTGATCCGTGTCCACGGCGCAACCAAGATGAATTGGATCCTTGATTAAAATTTCTTCATTAGCGTCATCCACGTTCGCGTTGAGCGTTGGATGTTTACGCAAGGCCTTGCATACGGCCAACATGACAAAAGGCAACATACTTAATTTTGTACCAAGCGCGGCCGCGTATTCCTTGCGCTTGCGATCAAGTTTGGTGACATCGGCGCTGTCGACCACGGTGAAATGCACGGCGGTCTTTACGGACAAATCAAGTGCTTGCGCAATCTTTCTACGGATTCCACGGAATGGAATGCATTCTTTCACGCCTTCACGATTCACGTTTGGATACGCCACAGAAACCGCGGTCGAGGTTGTGGTAACCGCGTTGTCGTTCACGGTTGCGCGGTTGATGGGTTGGGCCATCACAACGCGTGAAGCGGTTGTTTCGCGCGCAACATCCACCGCGCCTTGGCTTACGGCTTGAAGATCACTGGCGGTGACGCGGCCACCGCGACCGGTTCCGCGAACTTGTTGAATATTGACACCAAGCTCCTTGGCAATTCGTCGAACAGCGGGGGTGGCCAGCGAACGATTTGTGCTGGATGAAGCGCTCTCGTGTTCTGGCTGGCGCGAGAATTGGCTTGGAACACCTAGCGATCCGCTGACATTTCCAACAACTGTTCCAGCGTCTTCATTGGCGTCTGTTTTTGTTTCCGTCTTTGCGACAGTGACAGGGGCCGTGTTTTGTTTTGCCGGCGCGGAAACGGTTTTTGTTGTGGCGGCAACGGTGGCACCCTTTGCCGCATAACGAACCAAAACGCTTCCAACCAAAATAGTGTCTCCGGCTTTTCCACAAAGCTCGCCAATGACACCAGTCCAAGGACTTGGAACTTCAACAAGGGCCTTGTCGGTTTCCATTTCGGCCATGGTTTGATGTTCTTTCACGGAGTCACCAACTTGCACGCGCCATTTAATGAGTTCGGCTTCGTGAACACCTTCACCAAGATCTGGAAGAATGAAATGACTTTTGTCGTCAGGTTGTTTTACGCCGGCCATGTGAAGTTCTCCAAGAGTGAAAGAAGAGCGAATGAGTGTGTGGGATGAGTGAGTGATGTGTCGAACACAAACTAGTACGCGGCGGTTTCCTCGATTGCGCGAGCAATTCGATCAGCGTCGGGCATGTAGTCCAGTTCAAGTTTGTAGTAAGGCATGATGGTGTCAAATCCGGCTACGCGCTGCACTGGAGATTCCAGATACAAGAAGCAGCGCTCCATAATGCGCGCCGCAATTTCGGCGCCAAAGCCGCATGTTTTAGGGGCTTCGTGCACAATCACGCAGCGACCAGTTTTCTTGACACTGGCTTCGACCGCGTCCATATCAAATGGATACAGCGTGCGAAGATCGATTAATTCAATTGAACGACCGCCGCGCTCAATGGCGTGCATGCATTGAACAACACTGGCACCCCAGCTCACAATGGTCATTTCATTTCCTTCACACACCACGCGCGCCTTGCCAAGCGGAAGCGTGTATTCATCTTCAGGAACCTCTTCGCGGAAAGCGCGGTAAATACGCTTGGGTTCAAAGAACATGACGGGATCTGGATCACGAATTGCGGAGATCAACAAACCCTTGGCGTCATACGGACTGCTAGGCATGACCACCTTGAGACCAGGTTGATGAATGTAAATACTTTCGGGGCTGTCAGAGTGAAGTTCTGGCGCGTGAATTCCGCCGCCAACTGGAATGCGAATAGTGAGAGGCACAGTCATGGCGCCACGGGTTCGAGTGCGCATGCGCGCGGCGTGACTGCAAATCTGGTCATACGCTGGCCCAAGAAATCCTTCGAATTGAATTTCCGGAACTGGTCGCAAGCCAGCCATGGCAAGACCAATGCTTGTTCCAATGATTCCACTTTCGGCAAGCGGCGTGTCGACCACGCGCTTGTCACCGAAACGTTTGTGAAGACCTTCAGTGACGCGGAATACGCCGCCATTGAGACCAACATCTTCGCCAAGAATAAGTACGCGTTCATCGCGCTCCATTTCTTGAATGAGCGCCAAATTAATTGCTTGCACCAGTGTGAGATTCGCCATGGTGTTGTTCCTTTAGTGTGAAGTTTTAGCGGGCAATTCAATAACCGCGCCGTCAATTTGGGATGGGTCCTGACCAATGCCATGTGTTTGCATGGTGTCGCGTTGCAGAGCAAGGTCTGGTGGAATTGTTGCGAACATGTTGTTGAAGAAATCGTCACGGCTTGGTGGCGCGATGGATTCCGCGCGCTCAACCGCGGCGGCCACATCACGCTCCGCGCGCCCAGCAAGCGCGGCTTCCTTGGTGTCATCCCAAAGACCGCGCGTGGTCAGGAATTTACGAATGCGAATGATTGGATCGCGGGTTTTCCAAGCATCAACTTCGGCTTGGTCACGGTAGCGACGCGCGTCATCGGCGGTGGTGTGATCACCCAAACGATAGGTCACGGCCTCGATAAAGAACGGACGACCTTTTTCGCGCGCAAGTGCGGCGGCTTTGCGCACGCAATACACAACGGAGAAAATATCGTTGCCATCACATTGAATGGTGTCCATTCCATAAGCCACGGCGCGTTGCGCAACAGTTGGAGCGGAGCACTGAATTTTTCCTGGAACACTGATGGCCCAGAAATTGTTTTGGCAGAAGAAAATCACAGGAATGTCAAGATTTGCCGCGAAATTCATGGCTTCATGGAAGTCGCCTTCGCTGGTCGCGCCGTCGCCAAAGAACGTGCATGCCAGACGCTTTTCACCTCGATATTTCGCCGCCCACGCCAAACCGGTGGCATGCAACATTTGCGTTCCAATAGGAATGGCAAGAGGCATGCAATACAGCTCGCGCGGAATTGCGTTGCCGCGTTCATCACCCATCCAATGCAACAAAATCATTTCCATTGGAAGGCCGCGCCAAAACAATCCGGCATTTTCGCGGTAGCAAGGAACCAACCAATCAGTTTTGTCCAAGGCATATGCCGCGCCCATGCTTGTGGCCTCTTGACCCATGTTCTGTGGAAAGGTTCCCATGCGACCAGAGCGTTGAAGTTTGAAAGCAACCTCATCAAGATGGCGACACACGCACATGTGCTCATACAAGCGAACAAGATCCGCGTCAGGAATCAGACCAGATCCCAACTTCTCATCAAAGTTGGCGTTCGCATCCAAAATGGAGACGTGGTCAATGGTGGTAGTGAAAGCGCTTTTGATTGGCATGGTGACTTCCTATGACAAATGACTTTTTCAAATAACTACAGCGAGCTTTGTGGCGATTGCAAAAGTGTACCGAACGACTTCAGAGAATTATGAAGCGGTAGTGGTGACCCGTTTTGAATTCGCGCGGCCGTGTTCAATACGACGCTTTGCATACGCGACAGCAGCTTCATGCGTGCTGTGTGCGGTATTTGCTTCTTTCAACACCGAGGTTGTTGTGTGCTCAATTTGCTCGATCTTTTGGTTGATCTGGCCTTCTGTCATTCCCAAATACAAACCAGCCAATCGAATGAGACCGCCGGCGTTGACAACAAAATCTGGACCATACAAAATGCCGCACTTTTTCAGGCGCGCGCCATCGTCAATTGCATGCAGCAATTGATTGTTGGCGGTGCCACACACAATTTCACACTTGAGATTGGTAATGGTTCGGTCATCAAGAATGCCACCAAGCGCGCACGGAGCGAGAATGTCGACCTTGGTGGTGAAAATATTTTCGTTGTCACCCACAGCGGAAATTCCAAGTTCTTTGACGGCCTTCTCAAGAGCGCCACGATTTACATCGCTTGCAATGACTTTGGCGCCAGCTTCTTTGCACAACTTGGCAACACGGTAACCCGTTGCGCCAACACCCTGCACGCCAATGGTCATGCCGGAGAAATCAACCTTGCGACCAAAGTGTTTCAAGCACGCCTTCATAGCGTTAAAGCAACCGGTCGCGGTGAACGGACTTGGGTCGCCACCATGACTTACGGTTTCGCCACCCATGACATGTTGAGTTTCTTCAGCCATCCAATCGCAGAATTGCGGCGTTACGCCAACATCTTCCGCCGCGATATAGGCGCCATTCATGGTGTCAACAAAGCGACCCATGGCTCGGCCCTCCGCCTCTGTTGCGGCTTGACCTGGCTTGATCAAGATGACGCTTTTTGCGCCGCCCATTGGAAGATCAGCAGCAGCAGACTTGTAGGTCATGCCTTCTGAAAGTCGAAGCACGTCGCGAATCGCCTCGGCTTCATCGGAGTACGCCCAACGGCGCGTGCCACCAAGCGCGTTGCCAAGAGCGGTGCTGTGAATGGCAATGATGGAGCGAAGACCAGTGATTGGATCGTGGTGAAAACAAAGTCGTTCGTGTCCATGATCCGCGAGTGTTTCAAAAAGCTTCATGTGCGCAACCTTCCGTATGAGTTAAAGAAAGAACCGAAAACGCCAAACTATTTACCAACCTTGATTCCATCAAACACACTTCCAGAACCAAATTGTGGAATGGGTGACTGATTCACTTTTTGGCCAGAGCCACGCGCCTTTAAATCCATGGTGCGCTCAGGAATGGCGTACGAGGAATTTGGAAGCGAGTCCGAACGCCTCATCGCGGCGGCCGCGGCGCGCTTCATTGTGGAATCCGTGTTGTGGTGCAACGAGCGAATTTCTGCCTGGATTTCAAGATTTGCCATGGCCACAAGGTGTTCAACCATCGCCATGTCATGTTCAAGCGCGTTGCCTTCAAGACCATTGCGAAGCGCGCGATCAAGTTTAGAGAGTGAGCAAACCATGGCGTGAATCCAAAGCGCGCACATGGAAAGACGTGCTTGCACGGTTTGATTTGTGATGAGTTTTTCCTCGTGCTCTTTGAAAGCCATCTTGACCTGATGGCTGTGTTCACGAATATGCATCATGGTTGAAAGACCAAATCGCCCCAGGCGCGGATGCAACCTGTCGGCTTTTGGAAGACCACCACGGATACCCAGGAAAAGCTCGCTGCCAATTTTTACGGCACTACTGACGGCCTTCAATGGATTTGAGCGAACGGAAAGCATCCACTCGCCAAGTTGCTTGGAGCCGTATGCGAAAATGAAACTATGCATGACTTCGTTGGCGCCTTCAACAATAATGTTGATGCGCGAGTCGCGCCAAATTCGCTCAATGCCATTTTCGGTCATATAGCTTTCGCCACCCATGATTTGCATGGTGTCATCCACAATGCGATAACCCATTTCGCTGCAAAACACCTTGCACATTGCGGTTTCCAGCATGATGTCGTCGTCATGTCGATCAAGGAAACCCGTGGTCATGTACAGAATGGCGTCCATGGCGTACAGGCGCGCACCCATGCGCGCGATTTTTTCTTGAATGAGATCAAACTCGCCGATGGGTCGGTCGAATTGATAGCGATAATTAGCCCACTTGCAGGCCTGTTCAAAGGCGAATGTGGCGCCGCCCAACATGCCCGCACTGAGCGTGCAACGACCATAATTTAAACAAGTCAACGCAACATTCAGTCCGCGGCCTTCTTTGTGAAGAAGATTTTCCTTTGGCACCTTGACGTTGGTGAGTTTGATGCGCGCTTGCCATGTTCCGCGAATGCCGCACTTGGAACGATTGCGGCTGAAGATTTCAACACCCTCCATGTCGGGAGTGCAAATCAGCGCGCTGACCGCGTCTTTTTCTTTTCCTGTCTTTGGGTCTTTCAGTTTTTGTTTTGCCATGACGGTGAAGAAACCAGCAAGCGCCGCGCTTGTAGCCCACTTCTTTTCACCATTGAGGATGTAGAAGTTTCCGCAAGGACTCATTTCACAACGCGTTTCCTGGCCGCCAGCGTCGCATCCAACATTGGGCTCACTCAAGCAAAACGCGGAAAGTGAGTCCTTGGCCATTCTTGTTAAAAAACGGTTCTTTTGTTCTGGATTTCCAAAGAGCATCAGCGCTTTGCAACCAATACTTTGATGCGCGCTCACAAGCACCGCGGTGCTTCCGCAATAACGGCCAATGAGTTCAAGCGAGCGGTTGTAACTGGTGATTCCAAAATTTCCGCCGCCGTACTCCTTCGGAATAGTCATGCCAAGCGCGCCCAAATCAAAGAGCCGCTTCACAACCCAATCTGGAATTTCCTGCTTTTGATCAATCTCAATCGCCGGGTGCTCCGTCTTTAAGTATTGCTCAAGCGCGGCAAGAAGTTGATCGCAGCGAGCTGTTTCCTCGGCGGAGCTTTCTGGATACGGAAACGCAACGCTCTCGCGGAAGTTGCCCCAAAAATAATTTTTAACAAGACCCATCTTGGCTGGATCTGGCCCAAGCATTTCTTGAGCCTGCTCGATTTGTTTGCGATCTTTTTCAGAAACGTTTTTCAAATCAGTGGCAAGATTGGTAGCGGACATAGTGAACTCCTAAAGATGGTCATGACAAGTATGTCTATTCAACGCTGACGAGCGAGAAGGATCAACCCCCAAAAAACTTCCGATGTAAATTATTTATAAATATACATACAACCCAGTTGGTTGCGGTCTTTATCGCTTCAAAAACGCATCAAGGCGCGTGCGGGCCTCGGGAGTATGCCGCAATTCAATAAGGTGTTTTTGTTCACTTAAGACGCCAGCCTGAAAGCCGTGCTGCAAACCCGTCTTTATTGCGTCAACTACCGCGCGCGCGGCGGCGGTATTTGGCAACACTGTTTGAAGTTGTTCAAGCGCGGCGAATGTTGATTGGTGAAATTGCGGGTCGGCTATGGAAAGCGGCGCGTGAAGTGATTTCATTTTTGGATTGGCATGAATCCAGGCAGCCGCAACATCGACAGATGATTCGCCAACTGAAACATTTTTTGCAAAAAGACCGGTTGGAATTTCGGTTGCATCAAAAGGCGCTCCAGCGCAGGTGGCCATAATGGCTTTGGAAATATCCATACGCGCAGCAAGCATTATGGTGCCGCCCCAACCAGGACAAATTCCTAGACCACATTCTGGAAGTCCAACTTTCCAACTTTTTTCACCAGGCGCGGGTATCGCACCAATCAGCGCGTCGCAGTGCATGGCAAGTTCAAGTCCGCCACCAAGCGCGGCCTTGTGAATAATCGCAACACTGGTGAATGGAAGCTTGGTGATGCGTCCGTAGGCCACGCTTCCGGCGCGCAAATACAAATTAAGGTCCGCGTCGTTGAGCGCATCGATTTCCGCAAGATCCGCGCCAGCCACAAACACGCGCTCGCTTGTGCTTTGAAGAATAAGTCCGCATAAATCTTGTTCCGCAAGTTTGCAGAGGGACGCATCAAGTGAATCAATCAACCAACGATCAAGCACAACAACGCCGCCGCGTGGCTTGGATGGATTTGGAATGAGCGAAAGAACCGCGATCTTGTCCGCGCGAATTTCAACTGGAAGAGGAGCTTGATTCATGATTTATTTCTCATGTATTTCAAAGCGGGCGCGCAATCGTTCTTGCGCTTCGTTGCCAACAATGATTTTGGCCGAAAGATCAGCGGCCTTGGACAAGGTGGATTCGTCGATAAGACCATCAAGTTCATGCAACCAACGTTTTGTGGTGGCGATAGCGTTTGGACCACCCGTGGATAATTTTTGAGCGAAGTCCATTGCTGCGCTATCAAGTTCGTCAACAGAAACCAGATGAGTGGCAATACCAATACGAACGGCTTCTTTACCATCAACAAGTCCGCCCGCAAGAAGCAGCGCGCGCGCGCGACCCGCGCCGACTTTTGAAATGAGAAACGGAGCAACAACGGCGGGACACACACCAAGATCAACCTCTGGATAGCCCAATTTGGCTTGTTCATGAGTGAATGCAAAATCACAGGCGACCACAAGGCCGCACCCGCCACCGACGGCCGCGCCCTGCACTTTTGCAATGACCGGAATAGAAAGTTTGCGAAGAGCCAAACCCACGCGCGCGAGTCCATGCAACATGAGACCCATTTTTTGTGCGTCGTTTAAGACGCCGCGAAGATCCATGCCAGCGCAAAATGATTTTCCGTTTCCAGATAAAACAAGAACGCGGGCGGCGGAATTTGCTGCCACGGTTTTTACAGCGTGTTCAAGTTGTTCAATAAGTTCAAAACTCAGCGCGTTGCGGGCGTCGGGACGATTGAGTGAAATGTGAACAATTCCAGCGGCGGAATGGGTGGAATTGATATGGACCAACTCGTTCATGTATGAAAGAGTAGCGAACTAAGCGCGTTGCTTCCAAACAGCAGCAACCCGATCAACACTTTCGGCGCCACCAACACCAGAATGACTAGCCGAAAGAGCAGATGAGCGATGTGTGTGGTGTGAAAATGGATCAAGTTGTTGCAACAAACACTTGGTTGTGAAAAGTGCCAGTGGGCCCTTGGCCAACAAAATCTTTGTGAGATTGGAAGTTTCTAGAGCAAGCGCGCTTGTGTGATTATTTGCAGACACTTGATGGGTCGGATTTTCGCACGTCAACGATGCGGTGGTCAAGTGCGATGCAAAACCCAGTTCAAAAGCGCGTGCGCCACTTATAAGTTGGCCGCCCAACAACAATTCACGCGCAGCGCCCAAGCCCATGCGTGAAGAAAGTGTTGGACCACTAATTGCTGGTGATAAACCAATGGCGTGAGTTGGATATCCAAACTTGGCGTCGGGCGTTGCGATGACAAAATCACAGGCCGAAACAAGCGCGCAGCCGCCAGCGAGCGCGGCACCCGAAACCGCGGCGATGGTGATGGCTGGCAGCCGTGAAATAATTTCCACGCAGCGATGAAGTCGATGTAAATAGTTGGAGAGCACGGGTTGCGAAACGCCTGGATCATTGGCAACGGCGCGAAGATCAAATCCGGCGCAGAACGAAGGGCCATTGGCGCAAAGAACAACTACGCGTGTTGCGGAATCATTGAACGAATTGGTTGTGGCGCCAAATTGAGTTGTGTTTTGTGCGGCGCAGTGTTTTTGAATATCAGCCAAGGCGTTTTCAAGCGCGGTGAACATGTCGTTACCAAGCGCGTTGCGACGATCTGGATCATTGAAAGTGATTGTTGCGACAGCGCGCGAATGAATGTTGTCGACACAACCGCTTGAATATTGCAGAAGTAGCGGTTCACGCGCTTGTGATGTCAACGACCCACTCCCGGTCCAGATGGAACCGCGCCCATGCTCCAAATAACTTTGTTGATGTGCTCCCAACCAAGCACGTTCACACTGCCAGCGCGAATAGCAAAACTTCTGCCGCGCGTAACGGGCAGTTCAAGCCACGTGGCAATTAGCACGCGCGAAAAATGTCCATGCGTGAACATGGCGATATTTCCAGAAAGTGATTTGCAGTGATCAAGCAATTGCACGGCGCGTTTATGAACTTCCGAAAGATGCTCGCCACCAGGACAGCCGTGATGCCACAAATCCCAGCCAGGATTTTTTGTTGCTATCTCAAGCGATGTCCATCCTTCATAATCGCCGTAATCCCACTCAGCTAGAAGTGGCTCAACCCGAACTTGATTTTCAAGACCACAAAGTTGCGCCGTATGAATTGCGCGGATGCGCGGGCTTGAAAGAACGGTTCCAAATTGCATGGCGCTGACCCAGGGTTTCAATTCAACGGCCGCCTCGTTTCCGCGCGCGGTCAACGGAATATCTGTTCGACCCGTGTGTCGACCATTTAAACTCCATTCGGTTTCAGCGTGGCGAATGACCCAAATTTGTGGACGGGAATCTTTATTCATAAGCATGTTTATTATTTTTTGACTGGCGGCGCCGCATCATTTGAATTTTGAGTTTCAGGCACCACGGGGCTTGTGTTTGGAAGCGCGATAAACGTGTCGCGCTGGTACACCAACACAACGCCATCCGTACCCGTAAGCGTGAGGCGATCCAATTCAACAAGGGGAACAAACGACAACTCGCGTCGCTCTGGTGGCGGATCAATAATCAGTTTCAGAGAACCCATTGAAATTTTCCAGGTTCCACGTCGCACAAAATCCGCGGCGCGTGCAGTCATGATTCCACCCTCACCCAAAGAAAGAGTGGATCCGATTGGACTTTCAATGGACTCATCTTGCTTCACGGCCTTTGGGTCTTGTGAAAAAGAACTGTCGCCAGGCGAAAAAATCCAACGACCGACAAGTTGTGGTGTTCGTCCATCCACGGGTTCAATTGTTTTTTGACGAGGACTTGCGGCGCAGGAAGCCGCAATGAACGCAAGAGAGGAAAGAAGAATTGCGCGAAGAACCATGAAGGCATCTTACGAGCAAGCCAGAATTATTGAGGTCTTTGAAAAACAGATTTACATATCAAATTGAAGTCGGACCGCCCGTACAGCCATTCAGATTTCATTTCAAAGCCCGCGTTGTCAAAGTATTGGCAGATGAATATCCAAGCGATATGCGAACGCGCGAAGCAACAACAACTCTTGCGTGTTGTACACGTTGTCTGCGGCGGCGACGCACACCAGCGCTTTCGCAAGAAGAAGTCGGTCGCTTCGCACAAGCGTGTCTAGGCCTTCAAGGGCAAAATGGAGCGCATCAAGATCACATTCGTTGGCGCTTGGAAATGTAAGTCCACTCAATCCACACGCCACGGTTCCAAGATCAAACGAGCGGTCGCAATGAGATGAGCCACCAGCATGCGCCAATGTTCCCAGCACAATTCGCATGTCTTGAGAGCAGTCTTGCATGGAGCGCGTCGCTTTTTTTTGTGACAGCGCGCCAAATCGTGTTTCAATTCTTCGGGTCAAAACAATGCGCGTCATCCACTCGAATAAATCAACCTGATTATCCGAGCGCATGGCCGCGGTCAGCGCCGTTCGAAACGCGACATATTGCTGTTTGGTCAATTGGGTCAATGTTGGAACACATAGATCAAGCACAACAAGACGCGTCTCATCTGGCAAATCAAACATGTGGGGCGCAAGCCTGTCCCAACACGCGACCATTGTTTCGCCAAGTTGATCAAGCGCGAGCGCGCGCACGGTGTCACGCATGTTTGTTTGCGCTCCCGTGACAAGCAATAATAAAACCGCCTGAGCATCAAGTGGCTCACGCACCGCGTCACGCACGGCGTCTGGAATTTTTTTCAAAAGAAAGCGGGCGCCGGCAAGAGATTCTTGCGCAACCGTTTTTGACATGGCCGCTTGAAGAACATCGGCGCGCGTAATTGGGCGACCACTCGCGCGCAACGCCGCGCGGCTTGTTTGTTGTGATTCGGTCGGTCCCGCGTGGGAATCAGCGAATGCTTGCGCGGCATCATTTGCAATAAATCCCGCCGACAAAGTTGCCGAAGAATTTGTTGGTGTTGAGCCTGACGAATCGCCAACAACATCACCAACAAAACCACCTTGTTCAATGCGTCGAATGCGCTCTGGAAGCGGGGGGTGCGTGGAAAGCCAAGAGTGAATTGACTTTGAAAAAAAGAAATGATTCAACCCAGAAGCGGCCGGCGATTGAATGGGCGCGAAGGGTAAACCACCAATGCGCCGCAGCGCGCAAGCAATGCCGGCTGGATTTCTAGAATATTGCACCGCGGATGCGTCGGCCAAAAATTCACGCTGGCGACTGACGGCCGCTTGAAGAAGTCGACCAAAGAAAGCGCCAATACCGCCGACAACAAGAAGCCCAAGACCAACAGCAACAAACAAAAGGGCCGCGCTGCCACGATCATCTTTTTTACTAGACATGCGCGGCGCGGTGGCTATTCGGCCCGCAACCTGAAGCATGACGCGCCCAATGAGCGCGATCAACATAATGCCGGCCACCACGCAGGCAATTCGTAAATTGAGCCGCGTGTCTTTGTGCGCAATATGGCTGAACTCATGTCCCGTGACGCCCTGCAACTCATCGCGGTTGAGTTGAGTGATGGCGCCGCGCGTGAAACCAAGAACGGCGTCTTGCGGATTTTTTCCCGCGGCGAACGCGTTGATCGCATCCTCTTGCAAAATATAAATTGGAGGAACAGGCATGCCGCTGGCGATGGCCATTTCGTCCACAACATCGCGCAACTTTTGTTCGTCTGCGTTGTTGGTGGAGCCCTGCAGAGGTTGACCACCAAGCGCCTCAGCGACCGACTTTCCGTTTCCACCAAGTCGAAGTCGTTGCACGCCCGCGCCAAGAAAAATAATCAGGCAGACGGCGCCAATGATTTGCATGAAAATTTCCGGGTTCCACCAAAGGTCCACGCCCTTTGCGCCCCGATCTTGTGCCCGGGGAACAATGACAAACAGGGCGAGCCCATAGAAACTGAGTGCAACACACACAACGGCCAACAAGAAAAGAAGCACAAGCCAAGTGGTGCGACGCCGCGCTTGATCTTGTTGCTCAAAGAAATTCATGGGCGGATTTTGGAAAGACACACGCGTGATTTACATTGTTGGGTCGATGTGATTGCGCCAATGACAATCGCAACGTTATCAATCGCTCGCAGAGATTCACGCTTGCTTTGCATTAGGAAATTCGCGCGGAAGGAACAACGCGTGAATCATCCGAAGTTGTCCACAACTCGGCTTGTTGAAATTGAAAAACGCCCGCGACTAGATTGCCTGGAAACGTGACCACGCCCTCGTTGTAACGCATGACCGCGTCGTTGAAGGCTTGGCGCGCGAATGCCACGCGGTTTTCTGTGGTGATTAATTGTTCTTGCAGCGAAAGAAATTGCGCGCTGGCTTTCAAATCTGGATACGCCTCGATACGCGCGAACAATCCGCGCAATGCGCCACCCAGGGCCATGGACGCGGTGGATAGCGCGCGAATGGCGCCAAAATTTCCGGCCGAGGCCTCGCCTGCGGCGGCATTGACATCGCCGCGCGCGCGAATAACGGCTTCCAGCGTTGTTCGCTCGTGTTGCATGTAGCCCTTCACAACCTCAATGAGGTTTGGAATTAAATCCGAGCGCCGCCGTAGTTGCACATCTATCTGGCTGAACGCGTTGGCCATACGCACACGACGAACAGCGAGTCCGTTGTATAGAAAAACTAAAGCAACAAGCGCGACGAACGCGATCACGACGCATCCAACAATAATTCCAGAATGCATAAACGCGGCGAGAGTCATTATGAAATCATTATGACCACTTTTTAATGATTGATACACGGCACTCAAGCGCCCGTTTGTTTTCAACTTGCGCAATGACCGAATGTGGCGCGCGCGAATTTAGTGGGCGCGCTGGGTGATATGCGTCTTTAATTTTTCGGACACAAGAAGCGCCACTTCCTCAATGGCTGCCGTAAGGTCGTCGTTGATGACGAACGCGTTATAAATACCGTTGTCACGGGCGCGTTGCATTTCAACAGTGGATTCACGGAAGCGCCGCTGAATTGCGGATTCATCTTCGCGGCCGCGCTGGCGCAAGCGTGTCAGCAGCGACTCCTCGCTGGGAGGAAGAATAAAAATTCCAAGCATGTCCGGATATTTGTCACGCACCAGTTCGGCGCCTTGCACATCGATATCAAGCACGGCCAACTCTCCGCGCGCCAACGCGGCGTCAACGGGCTGGCGCGGCGTGCCGTACCAACTACGGCCAAACACCTGCGCGAATTCAATGAACAGCTTCTGGTCAATCATCTGTTGAAAAACTTCTGGGCTGACAAACGAATAGTCCACATTATTTTTTTCTTCGTTGGTTGGCGCGCGCGTGGTCGCGCTTACGCTGAAATGCCCGCCGAACCGCCGAAGCATTTCGTGCGCGATCGTGGTCTTGCCAACGCCCGAGGGGCCACTAAGAACCAGAAGTAATCCTGCTGCCATAGAGCGATACTACGGAGCGCGCGGGAAATTTGATAATGCCAAATTTACAGCCCAAAAAGGCGAATTTAAGGTTTTTGCTGTCCTGCGCAAAACTGCTGGTACAGCTTCAACACCGTTTTGTCAGGCAGCGCGGTGCGCCAACGGGGTCCATATTCCGTGCTCATGTGTTGCGCGAAGATCCATTCTTCTTGAACCGTGTGCGAAACGGATTTTTTCCACCAAGGCACTCCCGTTCCCACAAAACTATTTGAACTTCCATCGGACGATGTCGCGCCCGATGGTCGCGACACCACGCTTGCGGCAACAGTGCCCGCCACACAAACGAAAGCCAAAAACAGAATTCGTGTTTTGTGTTGAATGTTTAAGCTCCGAGCCATCGGGGGCCTCCTTCTGCGTCAATAAATCGAGCCTGATTGAGAATGCGCCAACCGGCCGCGCGAAAATTTGGAAATCGCCCCATGGTTCCCGCAAGAATTCTGACCTCCTCGTCATCAAGAACCCATGGCTCGTTGTCCAGGCGCTCGTGCCGCTCCAAATCCATTTGAAAGGCGCGCTCGCGCAAACTCCAGTTTTCCAAACGATCCGCAATCTCCATGGCCTTGTTGGTGAAGATGGCCATGCGCATGGAAATTTCGTCCTCCGCAAAATGTCGCAGCGCAACATTGCAACCAAAGATGCACCACCAACCCCAGCTTTCAAGCCAATCACCTGGCTCGTGCGCGGCCACATCAACCACGCGATCAAGCGCCACCATTAAACGCTCCAGCACCTCGTCCGGCCTCAACTCACCAAGCACTGCCTGAACTTCAAGCAGCCCACCACGGCAAGTATTGGCGATCGCCGCGTATCGATCATCGCCAAATGTGTCGGCGAGATCCTCGTACTCCCTCAACGCTTGGGATAATTCATCGTGCGCACGTTGCGCATGAATCCGCGCCAAATCATTTTCAACCAAAATCAAACGGCGAAAACTATTTCCCCGTACATAGTGCGCAAACGCATGGCACACGCGCTCGCGCCGTTCGGTCATGGTGGTGGCCTCCAACATTTCTAAAACCTCGCGCGCCGCGGAGCGACTTTCTGTGAGATTCCAGACCGCGTAATGCGCATTCGCCAAATTCACGGTGAGCATGAGGCGAAGACCGGCGGGAATTCCCCGCTCCGCAAGCGCCACCTGCAAACACGGAACACTTTTGTTGTATTGACCAAGCCCGTCATAACCACCAGCCATGCGATTCGCCGCAAGCGCCCGCTCGCTTGGCGTTTTTGCAACCTGACCCATTTGAATTGCGATATCCAACATTTGACGAAACCTGCCCTGACCATGCGCGGCGCGCGCAGACGCATCAAGCGTTGCATAGTCGCCTTCAATTTCGTGATCGTCATCTGCGGTCCAAACACCATCCACAATGTCGCCAACACTCCAATCAAGCGCGGCGGCAAGACCAACAACCAAATCCAATTTTGGGTTTCCACTTTCTGGTAAAAGTTTTCCGGCGTCACGACCCAACGCGCGCGAAACTTCACCACGCGACCAACCCCGATACACCTTGGCTAAATCAATAAATTTCGCCAAACGTTCGCGCCGATCTTCGGCTGTTCGCATTCTGCCCCGCTCTTTGTTGGTTCCACGTGACCAACATGCCGCATCTACACAACAGAATGTTGACACGCATTGATGTTGTTTCAAAAAATACGCACCAATTTCTGAGTAATTTTGCTTTATTTATTTTAAAAACAAACAAGCGCCGCTAAATCAGAATTGCCTACGACTTGTGAACAAAAAACAAAATAGGCTCCGCATAGAACCATCAAATTCGGTGGATAAAGAGTTCACAACCAGAAGATGAATGGTTTACAGCAAGATCAAACCAGCCCACCCGCGCGGGTGAACACCGTTTGGTTTCTGAATTTGAAGCGCCTGGGAAAATTATCCGTGAATGACGCGACCTTCGGACGCAAGCGCGGCCTCATGGATGCTTTCAGCCATGGTTGGATGCGCGTGCACCGTGGAAATAATGTCCTCGATTGTGGCTTCAAGACGCTTGGCGATGCAAATTTCATGGATCAACTCGCTGGCGTCCGAACCAAAAATATGCGCGCCTAAAATTTCGCCGTACGGCTTGCTGGCGATCAATTTCACAAGACCTTCGGTTGCGCCAATGGCAATGGCTTTACCGTGCGCCTTGAGCGGATATTTTCCAACCGTGTACGCCAAGCCCTTAGCTTTCACGTCGCGCTCGGTCATGCCCACGCTTGCCACTTGCGGATTGCAATACGTTGCGCCGGGAATACTGGCGTAATCCACGCCCAATGTGTGATGGCCCATGAATCGTTCAACACATGCAACAGCCTCCTCGCTGGCAACGTGCGCCAACCATGGTGGACCAATGACATCACCAATGGCGTACACACCAGGCAAATTTGTTTGATAGGTCGGCTCGGATTTTTCCGTGTAGTCCGTCCATATATGTCCACGAGCCGGACCCGTGTCCCACATTTTCAAACCAAGCGACGCGTCGCACAAACCTTCAACACGCGCGCGCACGCCGGCGGCAACAAGAACCACTTCGCACTCAAGAACTTTTTTGCTGCCGTCCTTCACGCTTTCAACGGTGACCTTGGCGCCACTTGCGCTCTTGTCAACGGAAGCCGCCTTGTGCCCGGTGAGAAACTGAATGCCTTGCTTCTCAAAAGATTTTTGCGCGGCCGCACAAATATCATCATCTTCAACGGGAAGAATGCGATCTTGCATTTCAATCACGGTGACCTTGGTGCCAAACGAGTTGTAGAAATAGGCGAACTCCATGCCAATGGCGCCCGAACCAATAATCACCATTGATGCGGGTTTCTTAGGCAAATTCATAGCTTCATAACTGGAGATGACAATCTTTCCATCGTTGGGCGCGAAGGGAAGTTGCACCGGTTGCGCGCCGGTTGAAATAAGAATGCGGTCGGCCTCGATGGTCTCACCAGTCGCATCGCCAGAGCCACCGTAGTACGCGCCCGTGGCTTTCCCCACCAGAATTTTGCATGGTGCGCCGCCAACCTTGCCCGCGAGAATTTTTGCATGACCCACAATATGTTCGATTTTATTTTTCTTGAACAGGAACGCGATTCCAGAATTCAACTGACCCGTGATGTTTCGGCTTCGACCAACAACCTTGGTCCAATCCACGGCGACATCTGCGGGCTTGAATTGAAAACCCCACTCGGCACCATGCGTAATGGCCTCGTTATACAACTCCGCATTGTGCAGCAGCGCCTTGGTTGGAATGCATCCCCAATTCAGGCAGACGCCACCAAGTTTGTCGCGCTCGATACACGCAACCTTTAAACCCATTTGCGCGGCGCGAATTGCGCCGACATAACCACCAGGACCGCCACCAATCACCACTAGATCAAAGCGCTTTAGGGCCATAACTGCAATCTCCAGATCGAATGAATCTCAACATTTCTGTTTTCTGGGACATCCAGTAAACGAAACGCATTTTGTATGAGAAGTTATCGTAGCGATGCTTGCGGTATTGGGCGGGAAGGTTTTCTAAAACTTTCCAGGCTGGAATTTCACAATCAGAAGGCGGCGATGAATGAGCGAAAAACCAACGACCGCGGAAACGTCCGATCCACAAGATCGATTGGCCAAAGCCCTTGAGGCCGCGGGTCATGGCGCGTGGCTTTGGAATTTAGACGATGGTTCCGCTTGGTACTCCACCACGTTTCGAAAAATTTTAGGATTGAGTCACGACCAATTTCCGGATCGATTTGAAAGTTTCGCAAGCCGCGTGCATCCAGAAGACCTTGGCCGCGTGCATCACGCAATCGCCACGCACCTGGACGGCAAATCTGAATTTGATTTGGAATTTAAAATGCGAACCAACGACGAAAAGTGGCGATGGGTTCGCGCGCGCGGCCGCACCGTTGTCGAGGATGGAGAATCAAGCGTGATGATGGGAACGCTGACCCAGTGGCCGCTTTCCGCGGGTCGCGATCGCTTGGCGGCTTCAGCTAGTGATCAACTTGCCGCGGCGCTTCATGATCAAAGCAAAAGTTCGCGGGAGCTTGAACGGGCCCGAGCGGATTTAGTGAAACAAAATCAAGCATTGCAAAGCGCGCGCGCCCTGGCGGAAGCCGCCACGCTTTCCAAAAGCATGTTCTTGGCCAACATGAGTCATGAAATTCGCACGCCCATGACCGCCATTCTTGGGTTTATGGATTTGCTTTCGGATGAAAAAGTCGACCCGAAAGAACGCGCGTTTGCGGCGAGCGCCATTCGAAGAAACAGCGGACATCTTCTTACCCTCATTAATGACATTTTAGATTTGTCAAAAATTGAAGCGGGAGGAATGGGTGTTGAAATTATTTCATGCGAACCACTGAACATAATTCAAGATGTTGTGGAGTCAATGCAGGGTCGGGCGCAAGAACAAGGACTTGAATTATTTGTGGAGTTGAAGGCGCCGATTCCAAAATTCATAGAAACCGATCCAACACGCTTGCGGCAGATTTTGATCAATTTAATTGGCAATGCGATTAAGTTCACCGAGCACGGCGGCGTGAAGGTTGTGATTGATCTCACCAATGAAAAACCAGAACCCCGCATCGATGAAGACAGCAGCGACACGCCGTCCGCGGACACCCGCCTTCGTATTCAAGTCATGGATACCGGAATTGGAATCGATGATGCGCAAAGAAATAGATTGTTTCGGCCGTTCACGCAGGCGGATTCCACCACCACGCGGCGCTTTGGCGGTACTGGTCTTGGGCTGACCATTAGTCGCCGTTTCTCGCGCATGCTTGGCGGGGACATTACAAGTAGCAGCGAGGTTGGTCTTGGAAGCGTTTTCACCGTTGAAGTTGGAGTTGGAAACGCCAACCGGAATGAAATGGTTTCAACACTGCCGCCGGGTCTGCATGAAAAGTTTGATTTGAAATTCAAAAAGGCAGCGGCTCCAAACGAACCAACACAGTCCACAAATGAAATTACCGTGCTTGTCGCGGAAGACGGTGAGGACAATCAGCGATTGATTGTTCATCATCTTTCGCGAGCCGGTATGAAAGTGATTGTGGCCAACAATGGGCGTGAAGCGCTTGATCTTGCTGTTGCGGCGCAAAAACAATCGCGCGCGCCAGACGTGATTTTAATGGATATGCAGATGCCAATCATGGATGGGTATGAAGCCACCGTAAAATTAAGAGAGCTGGGTTGGCGCGGAGCGATTGTGGCCATTACCGCGCACGCCATGACGGGTGATCGCGAGCGTTGCACACAAGTGGGTTGCGACGACTATCTCACCAAGCCAATCGACAGCAATGTGTTGATTCAAACCGTTCAAAAATTTGCACAAATTGCAGCGGACAAAGCTTTGTAGAGCAAATTGCGGCGTAAACAGCAATAATCGAAATGTGTTTTTGACGCATTTGGCGCCAAGCCGTAACATTCGTTCCCCTTGGAAATAACATGCGCATAGGCATCATTAGCGACATTCATGGAAACCTGGAGGCACTGCAAACAGTGCTCGCTGATATTGACAGCAAGGGCGTTGATAAAATTATTTCACTGGGCGACATTATTGGATACGGTCCCGATCCGGTGGCGTGCGTGGATTTGGTTGCCAAGCGTTGCGAGTGGAGCTTGATGGGCAACCATGATTTTGCCGTCTTGTATGAGCCAACCAATTTCAACAAGGCCGCGGAAGAGGCGGCGTTTTGGACGCGCGAACAATTTGAGGAAGAGACCAAACGAGATCGCGAAGCGGCCGTGAAGCGGTGGGAATTTCTGGGCAAACTCCGTGTGCGTGTTGCCATGGGTCCATTTCTTTGCGTGCACGGTTCGCCGCGCCGCCCCATTAATGAATACATGTTTCCAGAGGACGCGGAAAATAGCCCGCAAAAAATGACCTCTATTTTTGAGCGCATCCAAAAATTTTGCTTGGTTGGCCACACGCATGTTCCGGGAGTATTTGTGGGTGATAAAGATTTCTTTTCACCCGGCGAACTGAATGGCGTGTTTGAATTTGTCGAAGGCCAAAAGGCTATTTTAAATCCTGGTTCAGTTGGGCAACCGCGCGATTCAGATCCGCGATCTTCCTATGTGATTTTGGAAACAGGCGATGATTTCACCGCGCAGCGTGCGCACTTTTATCGACTGGAATATCCAATTCAACCCGTCGTGGATAAAATTCACGCCATTCCAAAATTGACAAATTGGTTGGGCGATCGTTTGCTTGAAGGGCGTTAACATTTTGAGTGACCAGAAGAAAAAACTTCGTTTGCCTTTAACTCTTGCAACTATTCTGGCCACCGCGGGCGTCATTGCCACCGCCATTTGGGGGCCGGGGGCAAAGAAAAATGGCGGCATTGATCCAACGGTGCCAGCGGCGGCGCAGGTTTCCAAAGATGTGACTGGGGCTTCTGTTGCAACAACACCAACGCTTGGTGCAACCACGGCGAATTCTGGGGCCGCGCCAACAAACACAACAGCAACAGTCCTTGCCGCCGCAACGGAGGCAATCCCCGCGACGGCCGCGGTCACAACACAAAAGTTCACCGCGCGTTTGCCATCCGGAACCACCGCGCCCACAACTCCCGCAATGTTGGGTTCGCTTGATCCAACCAAGTTCAAATATCAAATTCAATTCTCACCAATTAGCGCTGGTTTTTCACGCATCATCTTCAGCGACTTTTGGAACAACGCGGTCTCCGCGCAGGAGTCGCGCAAATATCAAGAGGCGCTTGCCCGCGGTGAAAAAACGTTGCCCGTGGTTCCAGACAGTTCCCAGCGGTATGAATTGCAAACCGTGCAAACACTGCAGGGCTATGAAGTGCCACTGTTTAGCGCGCGTGGCGTGGAGATAGATGGAAGCACCGCAAGCCTGTACGGACCGGTGTGGGCGGAGCGATCTCCCGGCGTGTTTGAAACCGAGGTGCTTGGAGAAAACGGAAACGTGGTGTTGCGCGTAACGCGGCAGTTCACGCTTGCGGAAAATTCTTACGACCTCAACTTGCAGCAAACAGTGCAAAATGTTTCGCCAGACGCACACTCGGTTCGTTGGATTCAATACGGTCCCGGCGATTTGTCCGTGGATCAAAGCGGCATGATGGACATTCGCCGTTTTCAGTTTGGCTACTTGTACAACGCCCAGCGCGATCCAAGCCGCGCCAATGTTGTGGTGCACGGAGCCAAGTTTGAGCGCTCGGAAGCACTGAAGAAAATTACCTCTGGAACGCCGCAACTGTGGCCGCAACCAGATCAAAAGGCGCAGGGATTTGAGCTGAGTTGGTACGGCACAACCAATCGATATTTTGCGCTTGCGGTTCACGCGCCATTTGCGCCACCACAAGACAATTCAAAAAGCATGAGCGCGGTGGAAAGCGTGTTCGCGCTTGCCGACCCCGGCACAACACAAACAGTGGTGTGCGAACTTCACAGCACGCAAACACAGTTGGCGGCTGGGGCAACCACGCGCTTTGACATGGGTGTTTACGCGGGCCCACTCAGTCCCAAAGTGCTCGCCGTGACAGAGCCATATCAAGCGTTGCGCATGGATGGCCTGATTGAATATCTCATGGGCGGCTGCTGCAGTTTCTGCACATTCAGCTGGCTTGCTGATTTCATTGTGATCATGCTCACATTCCTGCATGATTATGTTGTGTTTGATTGGGCCATCGCCATTATGGTGTTGGTCATGGTGGTGCGATTCTTCCTGCACCCCGTCACCAAGCGCAGCCAGATTTCAATGACCAAGGTGACGCGCGGAATGGCGTCGATTAAGCCAGAACTTGAAGCGCTGCAGAAGCGCTACCCCGGCGACACCAAGAAATTGCAGGCGGAACAAATGCGTTTGTACCGCGAGAAGGGAATTAATCCAGTGGGTTGCGTGGGCGGAATGTTGCCAACATTCTTGCAGACACCAATTTGGATCGCGCTGTACGCCGTGTTGTATTTTGCATTCGCGCTGCGCCAACAACCCGCGTTTTTTGGCGTGTTCCAAAATTTCGGCGGCTGGCAATTCTTGGGCGACTTGAGTTCAGCCGATCATTTCATTCGCTTCTCGCAGCCGCTGATCAAGTGGCCATTTGAATTTTCGTCCATCAACCTCATTCCAATTTTAATGGGCGGACTTTTCTTCCTGCAGCAGAAATACATGACGCCGCCGCCAAACGCGTCCATGACCGCGGAGCAACTGCAGCAACAAAAAATGATGAAGTGGATGACGGTTGTTTTGTTTCCAGTCATGCTTTACAACGCGCCGTGCGGCTTGACGTTGTACATCATGACCAGCACCACGATTGGAATTTTTGAGGGCCGACACATTCGCGCTCAAATGGACAAGATGGATTTCACGCCCAAGCCACGCGACCCCGCCAAGCAGGATCGCATTGGTCGCTTCTATGAGAAGGCCATGGAGCGCGCGCGCAGCAAGCGTGAACCACAAAAGCGATTTAAAGATCGCGAGTGAGTTGCTCGGTGAGGCGCGGGCATGTTGTTGTGAGCGGACAAGGGTTGCGTGTTGACCCAGCGAGTGGGCGGCGCGTGTCCCGCATGTACTCAGCGTAAATTCTCCGTTGATGTAGGAGGTTGACTTGTATGAAAAACACAACAACTCCCGCCGAAAACCACCATGAACAATGGCAACTCAACGATGTGATTGTGGCGGTGTCGACGCCGATCGGTCGTTCCACCCGCGCGGTCATCCGTGTTTCTGGAATCGGGGCGCTTCACATTTTAAGCAAAATGGAGCGGGCTTCCGCCATTCATGGGCGCGGAATGTTTTCCACTCGCCTGCATTTTTCATTTGGTGAATTGCCCGCGTTTGTCATTGTCATGCCTGGACCAAACTCGTACACGGGTGAGGATTCATTTGAACTGCTTGTGCCAGGCAATCCGAACCTGTTGGAAATGATCGTGGAGGACATTGTTCGCGCCCACAAAAATGTTCGCCGCGCCGGTCCCGGTGAATATTCGCTGCGCGCATTTTTGAGTGGCAGGCTGACGCTTGAACAGGTGGAGGGCGTGGCCGCGACTATTTCCGCCCGCACCGACGCGGAACTTCGCGCCGCCGAATATTTACGCAAGGGCACGCTTGGACAAATCGCCGCGCGGTTGTTGGAGGCGCTTGCCGACATGTTGGCGTTGGTTGAGGCGGGAATTGATTTCACCGATCAAGAAGACGTGGTGGCCATTTCGCCCAACGTGTTGTGCGTTGGTTTGCGCGCCGCCTTGCAACAGTTGAACGATATTTTAAGCAGCAATATTGCCATGGAGCAACTCGAGGCGGCGCCGTGGGTGGTGCTTGCTGGAAACACCAACGCCGGAAAGAGCGCGCTGATGAACGCGTTGTTGCAACAAGAGCGCGCGGTTGTGACCAATCAAGCGGGCACAACGCGCGACGCATTGGTGGAACCGTGGACCATTGAGGTGGCGGGCGGCCACGCGGAGGTGTTGTTGGTTGATTCGCCCGGATTCATGGGCGATGTCGCGCACGAACTTGTGTTGCTGGATCAATTGGGTCAAGAAGCGCGATTGAAAGCCATTCAACATGCCACATTAATTTTGCGCTGTCACGCGGCGGACGCGGGTGAAGCGCCTGTTGCTGCGGCGAATGAAATTATTGTGTTGACTAAATGTGATTTGTTTGGCGCGGCGACGCCAAGTGGCGAGCACAATGTTTCCAACAAGCCCGATGATTTTGGCGACGCGCACGCGACTGGCGAAAGACAGTGGAATACCAACACAAACGTGGTTCACACCAGCTCAAAAAATAAAACTGGTTTGAAAGAACTTGCCCAAGCTGTTTCCGCGGCCCTGTCCACCAGCGGAATTTCAAATACGGGCGAAGGCATGGCGCTTGCGCAACGGCACCGCGCGCTGTTGGCGGCGTCCGTGATTGATTTACAACAGGCGCTCGCGGCGGCCGTGGCGGATGAAGCGCGTCGCCACTTGTCCACTCCAGAACTTGTGGCAAGCGCAATGCACAGCGCCATAGAAAATCTTGGCGCTATTGCGGGGCGCATGACGGCCGACGATATTCTTGGTCGCATCTTTTCTAGGTTTTGCGTAGGTAAGTAAAAAATATTCGGGTGGTGGGGCGTGTCGCAGTTGAATAAAAATTACGCGTCAAGTTACGCACACAATCGCTACCTTGCCCACATGAAGGGCTCCTTGACCGTGCGTGTGCGATATTGCGAATGCGACCCCATGCGCGTGGTGCATCACACGGTGTATCCAGTTTGGTTTGAAATGGGTCGCACGGAATTGTTGCGCTCAACTGGAAAGACGTACCGCGAAATGGAAGAAGCCGGTGCATTCTTGGCCGTTGTCCGCTTGCAGGTGAGTTATAAAAAGCCCGCTAAATACGACGATGAAGTCCGCCTAGAAACAACCATGACCGATGTTGGCCAAGTGAAGATTGAGCACACCTATGAATTGTTTCGAGGCGACGAATTGTTGTGCAGTGCGTCCACAACGCTTGCGTGCATTGACCGTGAAGGCAAGGTGCGGCAGATTCCAGAGAATTTATTTAAGGTGTGATGGCACATTTGCGGCGCCTCACACACCAGTAATGGGGAACGCTTGCGTTGTATTGAAATAAGTGAAGCGTAAAAAATCGCCGCAACATTAGCCGCGCGGTTGCGAGTCGTCTTGAAACTTTCCAAGCCGCGTGCGAATGCGCAACAATCCATCCACAACGTTTTTTAAATCGTTCTCCAAGCCGCCGCGCAAGGCGCGATCCACTTCAAAAGACGCGGCGGAACTTTCAACCAACAACGTTAATGTTCCCGCGCGCATGGATTCAACCGACGCCACTTTTTGCAACGCCAGTGGCGCAAGCTGCATCCAAGCATCGCTTGCCGCGCCAATGGATTTTTCCGTGCGCACAAACTGCTTTGCAAATATGGAAACATCTTTATTGATGGATCGGTCAGGCTCTCGCCACGCGCGCCAGGCGCTTAGTTTCTGAAGTCGTTGCTCAAGTGGATCCACCGATTCATGGTAGCGCCGACGCGCGTCCGATTGAAATACGCGTCAATTGCAATGGTTTGTATGACAAGTTCTATTCAGGGTTGCAAGCAACGCACCGCCCAAGAAATGCTGATTAGCGGCGCCGCCACACCAACACACATGAGTATGCTTTGACCACCGTGCTTCCAATTCGCCTAGAAAAATTGCGCTGCGAATTTGGATCGACCACAGCGGTGGATTCCGTTGACCTGCACATTCCGGCGGGCTCGTTGTATTTCATGTTGGGACCATCGGGTTGTGGAAAGACAACCCTGTTGCGCATGATCGCGGGCTTTCAAGAACCAACCCGTGGAAAAATTTTCTTTGGCGACCGCGACGTCACACACACGCCTCCAGAAAAGCGAAATGCCGGAATGGTTTTTCAAAGCTACGCGTTGTGGCCACATCTAAGCGTGTTCGACAACGTGGCGTTTGGACTTCAGGTGCGTGGAGTTTCCACCGCCGAGCAAACCAAGCGTGTTGGCGCGGCGCTTGAAATGGTGCGCATGGGAAATTTAGCGCAGCGAAAACCAAACCAACTTTCCGGCGGTCAACAGCAACGCGTGGCGTTGGCGCGCGCCATTGTGTTCAATCCAGAAGTTCTTCTATTGGATGAGCCCCTTTCAAACCTGGACGCCAAGTTGCGCTTGGAAATGCGCGGCGAAATTAGGCGCATTTGCACAGAAATTCGCATGACCACCGTGTATGTCACGCACGACCAGAAAGAGGCTCTCAGTCTTGCCGACGGCTTGGTGGTGTTGCGCGATGGGCGCATTGAACAAATCGGCGCGCCGAAGCAGGTGTACCAACAACCATGCAACGCCTTTGTGGCGGAGTTCATGGGCGAGACCAATTTTATTACAGGCACCGTGAAAAGATGCGACGTCACAAGTTGCGAAGTGGAAACCGCCGCCGGAATGTTGCAAAGCGATTGCGGCACCGCCAGTGTTGGCGCGCGAGTGACGCTGAGTATTCGTCCAGAGTCGTTTCGAATTACCGACGGACCCAATTCCATTCGCGGAGTTTGCAAGAGCAGCCTATATTTGGGCGAGATGTCGCAACACCAGATTGAAACACCCGCAGGTATTGTGAAAGTGTTCGAGCTTGATCCACGCGAAACCACGCGCGTTGGACAACAACTGTCGTTGCGAGCGCAACCTGACGCCGTGGTTGTGCTTGCAGAGAAATAAAATGATCCAGATAGAAGTAAACAATGTTCTCGTAGAGTTGAAACCACAAGAGCGCCAAGTGTTCGCGCAGTTGATCAACTCCATGTTGCCCGCCATGGTGGGGGGTAAAAAAATTATTGAATTGTTGTGCAGCATTATTTCTGAAGGCGGCAAGCGCGGCATTGAAACCACAAACCCCACATATCAGGCGGCGCTGTGGGCCATGTACCAAATTGGCGTGCGCGGAGTGCGCATTCATAACGAGACCAACAACGCCGATTTGAAAACCGAAAAGACAACAGAGTTTGACAAGCAACCGTTTGAATCACACTTCACCATGGGCAACATCACCACGGGTCGCGCCATGGTTGCGTCCATGTTGTTGTTCACCAACCGCAGCATGCGCGTGAACCAAGTCATGCAACAGGTGGTTCCGCAAACCATTGACTTGATGAAACCAACCAACGAAGCCGTGATGAAGTCGCGCTTGGCTGGCGAGGAAATTCATATCACCGCGGCGCGCTACTTCATGAAAATGATCGAGGCCGGACACGCCACTGATTCTTCAGAGGTTCGCTGCGCCCTGCAAGTATTGGCGGATCTTTCAGTGGCCGCGTTCTCGTACAGCGTTGAAAATAAAACTATCAACATAGAAGGTTTCAATGAGGCCAACGCGTGCGCGCTTGCCTACTTGCAAGGAATGGATGCCGACCAGATCGCGCAAGTGCACACCCGCGCGGCCAGCGCCAATACGCGCATGCGCGGCGCGGCAACTCCGCCAGTTCAAATGGCTCGTAGGCGGCGCTCTTAAACAACGGGTTGGTGGATTTCAAAACGCGGAGTTTTCATTCCGCGCGCGAAGGCAATGCTGGAATTTATTTTTGCGGCGCGCAGGCGGCGCATTTTGAACACCATTGCTCTAAGCCGCCCGTGAGTTGCGCGAACACTTCGTCGGGAGAGCGACCCGCGTCCACCACAAGAAAATCATTCGGATTCTGCTGCGCTTGGCGTAAATAGCCCTGGCGAACACGTGCATGAAACTCCGAGCCCTTGCCCTCCATGCGGTCCATTAATGGATTCAATCGGGCCATGGCAATGGCGGTGTCGACATCAAATAAAACATTGAGATCTGGCCAGCGACCACCAATGGCAACCTCCGCCACGGCGCGAATTTCGTGCGGCGGCAAACCACCCGCGGTGCCTTGATACGCCAATGTGCTTGCGACAAATCGATCGCTGAGAACAAATGTTCCATCGCGCAGCGCGGGCTCAATGCGCTCTTTCACAAGTTGGGCGCGGCTGGCCATGTATAAAAGCATTTCGCAGCGCACGTCCATTTCACCGTGTTGCGGGTCCAACAAAATCTCGCGCACGCGTTCACCAATCGCGGTCCCACCCGGTTCACGCACAGTGAGCATTTTCAAATTTTTGTCCTTGCAAAATTTTTCCAGGCGCGCAATCTGCGTGGACTTTCCACTGCCGTCGGGACCCTCAAAGGCCAGAAATTTTCCGCGCAGGTTGTTCCACCAACTGTCGCTCATGATCACTCTTCGGTGGTCTCGGCCACTTGCGGATCACCAATGACGGCGGAACCCACGCGCACCATGTTGGCGCCACTTTCAATGGCCACTTCAAAATCATGGCTCATGCCCATGGAGAGAATATTGAACACGTCGCCACCCGCGCCGCTGCCGCGAATTTCTTGGAACAATTCATGGCAGCGCTCAAACGTGCGTCGCGCCGCGTCAAGTCCGCCCTCAAGGGGACCCATGCACATAATTCCGCGTGGCTTCATGTTGGGCATGCCAAGAAGTTGTTCCACTAAATGTTTCACGGCTGGCGGCGCAATACCGTGTTTGTTGCTGTCGCCGGACACGTTCACCTCCAGCAAAACTTCTGTTGGCGTTGGTCGGCGCGTTGAAGCGTCTTGCACTTCCTCGGCAATGCGCATGGAATCAATGGAGTGGATTAGGCGCGCGGTCTCCACGCATTTTTTAACCTTGTTGCGCTGCAGCGAACCCACCATGTGCCAACGCACTTGTGGAAGCGTGGCCTTGGGATCCATTTCTTTGCGCCTAGAAATCCATTCACCAATGGTGGCGGCGCGCTGCGAAAGTTGTTGCACGCGGTTCTCGCCAAAATCAATCTGACCCATGTTCACCATTTCACGGATTTGCTCAATGCTTCCAGATTTGGAAACCACGATCAACACAACGCTGCCCGCGCGCTGACCAGATTTTTTTTCGGAGTCGGCGACACGTTGACGAACTGAATTCAAACGGTCGCGAAGCGCGGTTGCTTGATCAGCGTCAAACGGAACGGATGCTGTTGTTTCTGACATGCGCTTCAAGCGTAACAGCACGGCGCAAAAATCGGCAACATGAAATGAACGCGCAATTTGCCGCAAAAACGCGCGCCACACTGGCGCATCACTTCGCTCGCAATACAGCACGTGGCACAGTTAAAAAAGCACGTGAGCAAGGTTGCGCCACATCCATCGCTGTATCCTGAGGAAGTGAACACAGCGAATCCGCAACACACATCTGGACCGGTGGTTCTGATCATCCGCGATGGATGGGGAAAAAATCCGCACCCCGAGCAGGATTCCTACAACGCCGTCAAACTTGCGCGCACGCCATGCGCCGATGACCTTGAAAAAAATTGGCCGCACACGCTGATTAAAACCAGTGGCGAAGATGTTGGCTTGCCCATTGGCCCCGACGGACCCGTGATGGGCAACAGCGAAGTGGGGCACCAAAATATTGGCGCCGGTCGAATTGTGGATCAGGAACTCATGCGCATTACGCGCGCCATTCGTAGCGGTGAATTTGCGCGCAACGCGTCAATGATTGCGGCGTTTGAGCACGCCAAAAAATCGGGCGCCGCCGTTCATGTCATGGGCTTGCTCAGCGACGGTCAAGTGCACAGCGACCTGTCGCACTTGGAGGCTATTTTGAACGCGGCCAAATCCAACGGCGTGAACAGCGACAAACTTTTTGTGCACGCATTTTTGGATGGCCGCGATACGCCATCGCAAGGCTCGTTGAAATATGTTCCGTGGTTGCAGAATGTTTTGCGCACAACTGGCGGAAGACTTGCCACCGTGTGCGGGCGCTTCTTTGCAATGGACCGCGACCACCGCTGGGAGCGCGTGAAGAAGGCGTATGACTTGTTGACTAAAAAATCTAGTGATAGCCCCAATTCCGACACGAACGCAAATTCTGTCACCAACCAGAATTCCACCACCAACACAAATCCTGTTGCGGGTTCAGTTCACTCTGCCTCCGTCATAAGCCAGAACAACGTTGATGTGATGGCCGCCATTCAACAACACGTTGCGCACCCCATAAGCAACACCGAACGCGGCGACGAGTTCATGCCACCCACGCGCCTGTTAAGCGATGGCGTGATTGAAAGTGGCGACACGGTCATATTTTTCAACTTTCGCGGCGACCGACCGCGTGAGCTGTGCAAAGCGTTTGTGCTGGATGACGCCGCGTGGAAAAACATTCAAGGCGGCGGATTTGACCGCGCGCCGCACCCAACGCAACTTCACTTTCTCACCATGTCGCAATATGAACGTGGTCTGCCAACACAGGTCATGTTCACTCGCCCCGACAAAATGAAAAACATTTTGGGCGAGTGCGTGTCTAGCGCAGGCCTAACGCAATTTCGCTGCGCCGAAACCGAAAAGTTTCCGCACGTCACATTCTTCTTTAACGATTACCGCGAGGAGCCATTCCCAGGCGAGCACCGCGAAATTATTCCAAGCCCACGCGACGTTCCAACGTATGACATGAAGCCAGAAATGAGCGCGGCTGGCGTGTGCGACGCGGTGTTGCGGCGCATCGGCGCGCCCGACTGTGAATCACTGATTGTGGTGAACTTTGCAAACCCCGACATGGTTGGACACACCGGTTCGCTGCCCGCCGCCATCAAAGCGTGCGAAGTGACCGACGCATGCGTTCAGAAAATCATCAACGCCACGCTTGCGCGCGCCGGCCATCTTGTCATTACCGCCGACCACGGAAACGCCGAGCAAATGAAGAGCCCCACGACCGGTGAGTCGCAAACCGCGCACACCAATTTCACGGTGCCTCTATATATAGTTTCGCCCGTCTTTCAGTCAGCCAAGCTTCGCGACGACGGTCGCCTGGCCGACATAGCGCCCACGCTTCTTCAGTTGCTTGGCGTGGCGCAACCCGCGGACATGACTGGTCGCTCTCTCATGGGCACATAAGGCTGAGAGTATTTGACCGCACCACGTTATTTAGTTTTTGTAAATAAACAGAAAATTCATTGCGATCGTGGCGCGATTTAATCAAAAAAGTCTGATAAATTTTTCGCCGCTGTCCACCCATGACATTCCAGCGCCATCACGGTCTGCGCATCTTCTCGCCACTCAACGCCGCACAGATCATCAACCGCACCGTGTGGCATGTTGACATTTTCCTTGACTTTGCCCTTTCCAAAATATATTCTTTAAGACCTATGAAAAAAATAATGGTCGTTGTTGTTTGTTTCGCCATTTGCATTCTGAAAGCGAATGCCGAGACGACGTATGCAGCACTTCAAAACGTCGACAACTTTGGGTGGCTCAACCAAAGAGATCCGCAGATTGTCCAAACCACTGGGCAAAATGGTTGCAACCCAACATCCTGGGTGAACTTGATGGTCAAGTTGCAAAACCAATACTCTGATATTTTTCATACAGATCTTGTAGGGGCGACGTATGCGGACTGGACTCAGTCTGCCATTACTTTATCTGGGTCATCTTATTTGAACACTACTCCTACCAGTGGAACAGACTCAGGAAAGATTGTCTCGGGCATGGGAGGCTACTTCCAGTCCAAAGGCTTTTCTGGTTTTTCTGTAGCTCAAATTATGTATCCCCGGTGGGACCAACTCTTTGAGGCCAGCAGAACCAATGCCACTGTGCAGTTGTTGCTGTTGCCCGCGTCGGGAAGCAGTGCCACCATCGGTCACGCTGTTTCTTTGGGTGGATTCAATTGGATAAACACAAATGATCCCGCGAATCCACCAAGCCAGTCGGACAACGCCCGTCTCTCGTTTGTTGATCCGCAAGATCCTTGGCATGGTTTAGATACAAGCTCTGGCGCTTTTGGAGCGGGCTTCGCCGACGCGCATGTCTGGGCTGAATATAATGGGGTGAATCAATATTCAATGATTCATTATGCGAATAACGACTATGAGATTCACTCAGCGTATGTTGTTGTTCCAGGTCCAACCATTTTGCATTGTCTTATTACCGGAATGCTCTCCTTCTTCGGGTTTGGTTTCAGGCGAAGATTGGCATAGTCGACCTACGTGATCGGCGGCGTGGCCGCGTCAGAAGCCCGGCAGTTTTAATTTAGATCGCGTCATGGAAACTTTGACAAAGTCTTCGCAGTAATTGGGGTCACGCTTTTTGTGTTGGCATAAGCGCTAGACCAATCAATCCGCCAGCGGTGATCAACATAAACAGAGCGCCAACGCCAAGCGCGCCAAATTTGTCCGCCACCAACAACATGACAAACGGTCCGCTGCCACCAACCAACGCCGCGGCGCTGTCGTATGAAACCGCAATGCCAGACACGCGAACTGGTGAAGCGAACAACCGCGGCAACAATCCCAAGTACGCGCCAATGAAAGTGCCGCTGAGAGCGCCCAGCGCAACAAGCCAAGTGGCGCCGCTTGTTTCAACAGACGCATATGCGGGAAGCGCGCACACAAAGACGGCTATCAACGCCCACGCGCAGAATCTGCGCGCTCCAACTTTGTCTGCAATCCATCCACTGAAGACATAGATCACGGACCCGCAACCCGCCGACACCAACGCAATGAAGTCAGCCGATGATTGCGTGGTGTTGCATGTGCGAATTAAAAATGAAGGTAACGCCAAATACAGCGCCGCCACAATCCATGCGTGCACGCTACACATTAAGAATCCAGAGACCAACGCGCGCGGTGATTTGCGCAGCAACGTGCGCAGGGGCAACGCATCAACTTGACCGCTGGATTGCAGGTTTTCAAACTCCGCGGTCTCGCCAACATGACGGCGCACGAAATATGCGAACACGCCCACACAACTGCCAAAGAAAAATGCCAAGCGCCACGCCCCGTCCATTGCGTGTTCGTGTCCAAATATGGAGGAAATAATCAGCGCCACGGTTTGTCCAAGCAACAAACCGGAGTTCACGCCCGCAAGCAAAATGGCCGTGACCAATCCAGCGCGCCGCCGACCCGCGTGCTCGCTGAGCCAGCACAGTGACGATGGAATTTCTCCGCCCAGCGCCATGCCTTGCACAAGTCGCAGCACCACCAGCAATATTGGTGCAGCAATTCCAAGCGTGGCATAACCAGGCAGCAGTCCAATCAAACATGTGGTGGCCGCCATTCCCAAAACGGTGTGTGAAAATACATAGGCGCGACCGCGGCGGTCGGCAACGTGCGCCCACACAATGCCGCCAATGGGTCGAGCGAAATAGCCCACGGCGAAAATGGCGAAGGCTTTCAATGTGGCGGAGGCGGGGGATTCCGCTGGAAAAAATGCCGCGCCAATTTGCGGCGCAAACACGGCAAAAATCACAAAATCGTAGAACTCAAACACGCCGCCAAGCGCGGAGATAAATGTGGTTCGCCAAAGCGGTGCGTTCATAAAGCAACCCTACCACGCGGCGGCTTTACATTCGCTTCAGCAATACCTCAACGGCTTTACGTCGCTGATCTAGTGAAGTGCCCGAATCACTTCCAACAGGCGAGACAACTCGTGACGGTGGATTGCCACTGATAATGCGCGAGCCTTTGCTGAAGGTGAGATACGAAATTCCCCACGACATGAAAACCAGAATGCGATTGTTAAAGCCCACCAACAAGATTAAATGCACAAACAACCACGCCAACCACGCAATGAGTCCGTGAAACTTCAGGCCCGCAACTTCCGCCACCGCCTTGGCTCGGCCAATAGTTGCCATTGAACCCTTGTCAAAATATTCAAACTTGCCGCGCTCTGGTATTTGCGCTTCGTTTGTGACATTTACATTTGGCGTTGTGTTGGCCGCGTTGCTTGTTGGCATTGCGTATCGCACACCGGCCCTCACCTCGCGCGCAATAATGTGAGCCACAAATTGCCCCATTTGCATGGCGGCTGGGGCAACTCCTGGAACCGCGTGCCCGCTTTTGGCGCACTTCATGGACGCCATGTCGCCAATGACAAAAACATTTGGCGTACCTGGGACCGAGCAATCTGGTTCCACCAACACGCGTCCGTTGCGATCCAATTTTGCGCCAAGCGATGCTCCAAGCGAACTCGCTTTCACGCCGGCCGACCACACAATTGTGTTCGCGTTGATGCGCTCACCCTGAACAACCACGCCAGTGGCGTCGACATGGGTGACGGATTGATTCAGCCGAACCTCCACGCCAATTTTTTCCAATGCCTTCAACGAAGCGTGTGAAGAACTTTCGCTCATGCTTGGAAGAAGTCGATCGCCCGCCTCGATTAAAATGACGCGCGCGTTTTTGGAATTGAAGCGGCGGTAGTCCTTGGAAAGTGAATCGACACCAAGTTCCTTAATGGCGCCCGCAAGTTCAACACCCGTTGCGCCGCCACCCACCACAATAAATGTCAAATGTTCTTGTAAGGCAACGGCGTCGGTCTCGGCCTCTGCGTCCTCAAATGCGCGCAGAATTTTGTTGCGAATAACAGTGGCGTCGTCCAACGATTTCATGCCTGGCGCAAATTGCGCCCACTGGTCGTTTCCAAAATAACTGGAACTGGCTCCCGCGGCCAGAATGAGATAATCAAAATGCGCGCCCCGCTGATTGGCGAATGTGAGACGGCGTGCGGCGCAATCAATGGACACAACCTCTTCATTAAACACATACGCGTTTGACTGGTCACGGAAAATTCGGCGAATGGGAAACGCAATGTTGGAGTTTGGAAGCACGGACGTAGCAACCTGATACAGCAGTGGTTGAAATAAGTGGTGATTTTCCTTGTCAATTAACACCACATTCACCGGCGCCTTGGCCAACGCCCGCACGGCGGAAACTCCGCCAAATCCGCCGCCAATGACAACAACTATGGGTGAGTCAATGTTTGGTTTTCTCATGGGCAACTCACACAACGTGGATGGTGGGGGTATATCACGCGTGCGATTGTAGGCATGTGTTGGTGCGCGCCGTTAAGATTGATATTGCAAGACACAAATAATTTTGCGACGGAATTCACGGGCACCGCCCGCGCCACGCGAAACATGAAAGCCAAACACCCGCACAGTGGAGCAAATACAAATGGACACAAACACAAAAATGGATGCACAGAACGCAAACAAGTCCGCACAATTTTTCCCTGCGCAATCAGCCGGCGCGCGAATTCGCCAATTGGCCGCGCCAGCGTTGCTTGCGCTAGTAGGTTGCGCGGCGTTGTTGTTAGCCGCGCGACCAAACGCCGCCACGCAAGAGTCACGCGGCAAGCCCGTGAGCATTACCAGTGAAAGCACGCCTTTCGGAATGAGCTTGTTCCGATTGTGGAGCAACGGCGACATTGAAGTCATGGTTCTTGGCCAAAACAATGTTTGGTCAGATTGGAAAAGCGTTGCGACCGGTCAGGCTGGTTACGCGCCGAGCACGAATCCGAACCAGTGATCAGTCATAGCGGCGCACCACGCCAAGGTGATTTGCAAAGTGGTCACACGCGTGCCCCGCGTTGTTGACGGCATGCGAGGCGCTCAACGGCCAGTTGGCTTTAGCCCGCGTGAATCATTTTGGACATGTTGAAGATGGGCATCAGCATTGCGGCGGCAATTCCACCAACCACCACGCCCATGACCACTATCAAGATTGGTTCCACCATGCTGGTGGCGCTTTTGATGGAGACTTCAAGATCTTCCTCGGCAACTTGCGAGGCGCTTTCAAGCACATCGGGCAAGCGACCAGATTTTTCACCCGCCGCGATAATTGCGGCGACATTGCGCGGCACAAATTGAAACTCGCGGAATGTTGGAGCCAACTCACCACCGTGGCTTACGCGCTCCTCGATCAATTTCCACATGGCGTCGTAGCACAAGTTGCTGGTGACATCCTTCAAAATGCGCACCACATCTAGAAGCGGTACGCCAGCTTTCAGCAACGTAGCCATGGTGCTGCAAAATCTTGACACATACAGGTGGCGAAACATTGGACCAAGAACGGGCAAAGTTAATTTAGCTTTGTCGATTGCATGGCGGCCCATGGAGCTCTTCATCCAATACCCAACCGCAATTCCAAGCACCACGAATCCAGGCGCCCAATACATCCATTGGAAACGTATGAAATCAGAAAGACCAAGCAACAATTTTGTGGGCAGCGGAAGTTTGTCACCCTGCATGGCAAAAAGTGGAGCGAAGCGCGGCATGACGGCGGTCAGAATGACGGTGACCGCAAGCACCGCAACAATAAGCATGATGGCGGGGTAGGCCATGGCGCCCTTCACTTGGCGGCTTGTTTTACGCTGTTTTGCAAGGTCTTTGGCCACGCGCGCCATCATTTCATCCAACATTCCGCTGGCCTCGGCCGCGCGCACCAAACTAATCATGAGCGATGGAAATATTTTTGGCCACTTGGCAAGAGCCGATGAAAAATCTTCACCTTCACACACATCGTCACGAATGGCGCGCGCCAACTCCGCAACAACAGGGCGCGCCGCTTGTTCGGCGAACGTGTCCAGTGATTCTTTCAGCGTAACCCCGGTGCGAAGCATGACCGCAATTTGCGAGCAAAAAGAAACAGTGTCATCTTTGCGAAACGCGTTTTCAAGTCGGCGCTTGCGGGTGTTTTCGTTCACGGCTTCGCCAACGGACGCCCCGGCGTCGCCAAGTTGAACTTCCAAAATGGCAAGACCTTGTCGGCGAAGTTCGCGCACAGCGTCCGCGTGTGAGGGGGCCTCCAACACGCCGCGCGACATTTCTCCACCGGCCTTACGCGCTTTGTAATTCCATTTGTGCAGACCGTTTTCTGGGGCATCAATGACGGCAGGCATCATGCACCTCTTCTGGAGTGGTCATGCCGGCAAGCACTTTTTGCATGCCGTCGTCCCACAATGATTCAAAACCTTGCTCGCGCAAAAGATTTCGAATGAGCGCGGGGTCGCACGTCCCACACAACAAGTCATTCATTTTTTCATCCGGCACCATGAGCTCATACAAACCAAGTCGACCCTTCAGGCCAGTCTCGCGGCACTTGCGGCAACCCGCGCCCTTCATTGGCGTGCCGGTTTGATAGGCGTAAATACCCATGGCGGTTTTTTGTGATTCATCCAGCTCGCGCGCAACGGCGCAACCAGAGCAAATGCGGCGCACCAGTCGTTGCGCCAATACGCCGCGCAAACTTGCGGCAATAAGAAAATTCTCAACGCCAAGATTGCCCAGGCGGGTGATTGCGCTTGGCGCGTCGTTGGTATGCAGCGTGCTAAGCACAACGTGTCCAGTAAGCGCGGCCTGCACGGCGATTTGCGCGGTTTCGCTGTCGCGAATTTCACCAACCATGATGACGTCGGGATCTTGTCGCAACAAAGAACGAAGCGCGCTTGCGAAAGTGAATCCCGCCTTGGGATTAATTTGCGCCTGATGCACGCCTTCAATGTTTGATTCAACGGGATCTTCAACCGTGCTCACGTTAATGCTTGTGCGATCAAAATTATTCAACACGCTATACAGCGTGGTGCTTTTACCAGAGCCGGTGGGACCAGTGACTAAGATAATTCCGTAAGGCTGTTCAATGACCTTCTGGAACTTGTCCAGCATGGTGGGGCGGAAGCCAAGTTTTTCAAGACCAAGTTGAGTGCCACTGCTGTCCACAACGCGCATAACAATTTTCTCACCAAACTTTCCAGGCAGCGTGCTCACGCGCAAATCAATTGGTCGACCATTCACGCGCACGCTAATTTCACCGTCTTGCGGAATGCGGCGCTCGCTAATGTCCATGTGCGCCATAATTTTAATTCGGCTGGAAATAGCGGCATTCATGCGCCATGGTGGCGACATGCGCTGGCTTAACACGCCGTCAATTCGAAAGCGCACGCGCATTTTTCCATCGTCAGGTTCAATGTGAATGTCGCTGGCGCCTTCTTCCACGGCGGAGCAAATAGCGAAGTTGACCAACTTCACCACGGGGCCCATGTCATCGCTGTCAGTGCCGCCCATCATTTCATCGATTTGTTTTTCTTGAAGCGTGAAGTTGCCGTCCTTGCTGTCGTCCAACATTTCATTGACAATTTCTTGCGCTTTCTCTTGCACGGCGCCCTCGGTGCCAACATCAGAAAGCATGGCGTCAAGGCGATCCTCCGGACTTGCCACAAAGCGCACGCGCAAACTGGACTCGCGTTGCGCAAGTTCACGAACATGTTCGTTCTGTGGATCGGCGGTTGCAATGACAAGCACGTCTTGTTCGCGGCGCAGGGGAACAATGCGGTGCTCGCGGCGCATGGCTTCGGGCAATAATTTCATGACGGCGGCGTCGGCTTCCGCGCTTGGCTCAGCGACAAACGTGATTTCCAAACTGCGCGCCACAGCCTTCAGCATGGTGGTGGTGTCGACCAACTTCATTTGCAACAACACTTCGCCCAACAAAAGACGTTCGCTATTCGCGGTTTGACGGCGCAACGCTTCGTGAAGTTGCGCGATGGTGATTGCGCCGTCTTCGATTAACGCCTGACCAACACGCGGAAGTGCGCGCATGTCCACGTTCATGGGCGAAGCACCAATTTCATTCACTTGTTCTGGTTGATTCATTTCACACCGTTCGCTGAAGCTGCCTTTGATTGACTCGCCGCACCAAAACATACCTCAATCACGCGGCCGTCATAATCGACCGTGACCGAACGATCAGCGATGGCGCGAACGCTGGCGAATGTTCCATCGGGTAGCGCAATTGCATCGCCAATGCGAACGGTTTGATCACCAAACACGGCCAACTCGCCGCGAATGACAGCTTTCAACATCATGCCTGGCAACAGGCCTGGCGTTTTTGTTGGCGCGACAACCGGTGTGTACGCCACCTTGGTGGCTTCAACTTCTGGCGCGCCAACGGCCTTGAACGGATCGCGAGCGGGTGCGCGGTCAAATGTCATTTCAATCATGTGTGTTGCGGGTTCTGAGTCCGTGCCCGAATAAGCAACGGTTGTCGCGTGCGAATCATTTGTTTGACTTTGGTTTACTGGAATATCCGTGGTTGTCTTAGCAACAGAAACCGGCGGAGATTTTTGCGCGGGGCGTGGCGCAAATTTTAAACCCAATCCAACAACAGCAACGGCAAGCACGCCCAAAAGCATTGCAAATTGCTTGGGTTTCACGCCAAGCCGCTCGCTGAGCAAATTCCATTGTCGCTGGGTCGCGTTCATTTTGCACCCGCCTTTGTGCCACGTGACGGACTGGTGGAAACAGTGGCATCAACCGCGCGGTCAGTGAAGTATTCATCAAAGGCGAACGAGGCGTCGATGACGGAAATATCTTGCGGAGCTTTTGGATTGCACGCAAACTCAATCGAGCGCACCGTGACCAACGATGGCAAATTTTCCGTGGCCCGCACCGCGCCAAACAACGAATCAAATGTTCCAGTCATTTGGACATCCACTGTTCGGCGCATGGCTTTACCGCCTTGCATGCCGGGAATATCCATTGGAGCCAACTTGCCCGACTTGGATTGGTGCGTGTACACGCCCTTGTTGTCGGCGGCGCGCGCAAGACTGGCCAACAAACCGCCCTTGTCTGGCGTGTTTGGAAGCATGCGTCCACGTTGAACAAGTTCAATGCGCAGGCGATCCACATCGTGCTGAATTTCAATCAAGCCATCCTGGCGCGCGGCGGACTCATTGGCCACCGCACGATATGAATTTGCTTCCTGTTTCCAAGCGCCAGCGCGCAGATAGTTTGGAACAATGAATAATCCCAGCAACGCAAGCGCAATCGCCAGCGGAATCCAAGCGGTCATGACTTCCATTCCAGGTCGTTGATTGTTCAATTCACACCTCCTTGGGCAACGTGCATGGTTCCAGGCTTGCACACTTGCACGCACAGAGGAACATGGAACGAAACCGTAAATTCTTCCACGCGCTTACCCATGAATTCTCCAACCTTGCTTTCGGAAATGGTGACTCCGCGAAACGCGGAGGCCGCGGCAAGTTTGTGCTCAAAATCCGCCAAGTCCGTGTTCGCCGCGGCGACGCCGTTGAGCACCACCATCATTTGTTTTGGCGTATCGGAAGTTTCAATTCGCATGCCAGTCAACGTGACGTGATCAGGCAACATGTTTGTAATGGTTGCCACCACGGATGAAGCTGAAATGGCTGGCATAAGTCCATCGGTGACACGCAGTGCGCGGGACAAAATGGCTTGCTCTTTTGCAAGACCATCCATTAACTCATCAACGCCAGGGGCATTCGCAACCAACATGGCACCCACCGCGCGATCCGCGTCGGCTTTGCGGGCAATATTCCAACTGTGAACGCTGACGCCCACGGTGAATACCAACAATAAAACTCCAAGCAGCGCAATGCGGCGCTTGGCACGCACCGCGTTCACGGCGCGGCGTGATTCACTTGGCAAGAAATCCATGACTGGAAGAATCATGCTGCCCTCTGAGTTGATTTGTTTTGCATATCCAAACTTGCGGCGCCCAACGCGGCCGCCCACGTGTCGCTTTTTAATTTCTCATTTCCCGTGCTCCAGCCGGCGCTGTCAACGGAAGTGCTGTCCATTCCGCACACGCCCTTGAGCGTGTCCAACAATTCACGGTCACTTGATGGCGCGCCGGAAACAACCATGCGTGTTGGCCACGATGATTCTTCACACACTTGGCGCAGGCAACGCAATGTTTCTTCCGCCAATGAACTCCAACGCCACGCGCTGTCAGATTGAATGGGTTCCAACGCGATGGAGTTTGAATTTGTGTTGTGATTGCCAGATGATTCTTGCGCGTTCGCAACCATGGCCCAGTCGCCTTGCATGGCGCGGACAAATTGAAGCTGTCCATCCTTCATCAGAAGCAGAACCGCTTGTTGCGGTTCAATGTGCATGAACGCAATCGTGCCATTGTTCAATCCATCATGTCGCAACTCCGCGCCGTGAAGCGCCGCGCACGCCGCATTCTCAATGCTGCATGGCGAAAGACCCGCGGCCATGACGGCTTGGGTTGCGTTGCGAATGATGAGCAGGGGAACCGCCAGCAACAACAACGCGCAACGACCAGGTGTTTTGCAAGGAAGCGACGCGTGTTGAATCATGACATCGGCGGCGTTCACACCAAAGCGATCAATGGCTTCAAAGCGCGCGCTGGCGGCGAGTTCTTGTTCATTCATGGTTGGCAGTTGAGCCATGTCCATGCGGAATAAATGTGACGCGATGGTGACGCGGCATCGGCAACCGTTTAATCCGGCCTCTGCAACTTTGGCGCTGAATTCACGCAGCGCTGAATCATCCATCGATCGATCAAGCGGAGCGGCTGGTAGCTCAAACGCAACTCGTCGCGTCCATGTTCCATCCGCCGCACGTTCTACCGCAATGCAACGCAGCGCATCAGCCGCAAAATCCACCGCGATTGCCATTGTTTGTTTGGTCAGAATGTTTTGAAAGTGTCGCATGAACATACTCCCTGATCGGCTGAATTCGAGTTCGTGTTTAGTCCGCCGCAAATAAAACAGAGGAACCCCATTTCGGAGTTCCTCTGTTCTTTTTATTTCATACCACGGTCGTTTCCGACCGTATTCCATCACTCCAGAATTATGGAGTTGGAGTGAATTTGTTTGATGCCGCATTCCATGTCCAGCCCTTGGCGCTGTTGACTTGGTTGGCAAGATCATCGGCGCTGCAATACTTGGCCGTGACAAGAGCTGCAAGATTGGTTGCAGAATAATCTTGACCATCCGTCAAGGTAATTGATGCACCACTTGGCTTAAATTGATTCAAACGCGTCACCATGGTGGTGATTTGCGAGGCGCGAGCAGAAGCTGCGCTTGTATTTGCGTCACTCAGTGCACCGACAACGCCAGGGATAACCAAGGCGGCCAACACACCAAGAATCACAACCACAATAAGAATTTCAATCAGAGTGAATCCACGACGCATAATTCGTTTCGAGCTGTTCTTAAATGTATTTGTGTTCTCAGTCATCATTGCTAGTGTCCTTTCAAAGAGGTGTTTTCAATCCAAATTTCTCCGACAATTGATCATCAAATACAATTTGATGATCTGCAAAATTTTCTGAGGATTATTTCTCAGATTTTGAAGCAATCGACCAGTAAGCGGGGTGACTTAATTGAGATGCTTGAAAAAATTACTTTTTTAAAACTTCGGTTTGATCTATAGATGCTGTATTGGATGGTCGAAGTAGGTATTTCATGACTTCTACGCACAAATACAGCCCATTTGGACGCGCCCACCAAGGCTTCACATTGGTGGAAGCTCTTGTGAGCATTGTGATTGTGGCCATGGTGGCAAGCGCTGCGGCGGTGGGCATTGGATTATCAGCCGCAACCCAGGAAGACGCGCGATTGGCGCAAATTGCCACTCAGGCGGCGCAGCAGCAGGTTTCATTCCTTATGGAAAAACCATTCGCAAGCATGGTGGATTATGCGGGCACGGAAACGCTTGGACAAATGTTGGCGCCATTAGACGCCGGCGCAACCGATCGAGACAAGGTGTTAACTGGCGAGTGGGCCAAGCTTGGACGTACCACCACTTTGACCAGCGAGCCAATTACATTCGCGCAGTACAACGGTTTTGTGGTTGATGGAATGCGCATAGACGTGCAAGTGTTTGGTCCAGACGGAACAATCTATGCAACTATTCGCAGGCACCGCACCAACGAGGCCTCATTATGAAGCGCCGCGGGTTCACTCTTATAGAAGTATTGATTGCTTCTTTAATTACTACCGTGGTCGCCGGCGCCGTCATTGGGACTATTCGCGCGGTCACAGAAAGCACGCAAGCCCTGGACATTTCAGCGCAAGCCATGTCACGCGTGGCCCGTGCCGAGGCGCGTATTGCCGATCATGCAAATCGCGCGCGCATGATTTTGGACCAAAGCACGAAGGAAATTCTTCTGTGGCTCCCAACCGAACCATTTACTTCTAGCGCAACCAACACCAGCGACTATGACGCTATTCAAGGCAACGAACTGGCGTGGTATGTCATGAACACGGCTACCGGAACACTTTCACTTGTGTACACCACCAATCGAAATGATCACACCAAGTATTCACTGAGCACCAACTGGGCAAATTTACGAACCTCTCTTACCTCACAGGGCGCGCTGACAAGCATTGCTGTATTGGAAGGATTGACAAATGAACCCACTGACCCGATTGACCCGAATGAGCCAGTGATCGTGAATCAGCAGTCTAATGCGCGCGAAAGTGGGTTCCGTGTGCAGGACAGCGATCCATGCAGCGTGCGCAGATTTTCCTTTGATGGATATTTGCGTGACGACCTTGGTGGTCTGAATGTGCAATTGAGCGGACGACTGCTGAACGGCCAAAACCACCCGGATTGCCCATGAAAAACAACCCAAACCACAACAACGCATTTTGGGTTGCATCTTACATTGCGCGCGGAAACGCCACGCGCCAGCAACGTCATCAGCAACGCAAACA
>CAIUGT010000120.1 GCA_903898755.1 uncultured bacterium
CTTGTTGGAGACCGCGGACAACCGCGGAATCACGCAGGCGGCGCAACTTGCGTGGGGCAGACCAGCCACCAAAAATTTAAGTTCAACTGACATTCGTGAACTCATGACGGGCAAGAAAGTGAATGTGCGCGGCGGTGGTGGAGGTGGCGGTGGTGGTGGCGGTCGCGGCGGCCGTGGTGGTCGTGGTGGTGGAGGCGGCGGAACTCCTGGCGCCATCTCGCTCAGTATTTCTGGCAGCCCCGAGGAACTTGAAACCGGTTTCCAACTTGCGTACTTGTTGCTCACGCAGCCCAAGATTGAGGAGGCCGCGTTCACTCAATACAAAACCATGTCCAAACAATTCATAGAGGAGTCCATGAAAACTCCGGGCGGTTTGGGCGCGCGCGTTGCATCGGCGTTGCCGTATCCAGACAGCGATCCGCGCATGCAACCTGTCACTTCGGAGCAAATCGACAAAATCACGTTGCCCGCGGCGCAGGCATGGCTTGAAAAACTCATCGCGCAATCTCCAATAGAAATTGCCATTGTGGGCGACATTTCCAAGGAGCGCGCCATTGAGTTGGCCACGCATTACATCGGCGCGCTCACTTTGCGCCCGCGCGTTTCGCCAGAAACATATATCACGCTGCGCACAATGAAACGTCCGACTGGTCCACGCATGTTTGAGAAAACGCTCGACACGCCAACCAAGCAAGCGTTTGTGTTGTCAGGTTTCTACGGCACCGATCAAGCCAATCGTGAAGATGTGCGCGCGCTTGGCATGGCCTCGCGAATTATTTCCACGCGCATGGTCACCGAGGTTCGCGAGAAGGAGCAACTTGTGTACAGCATTGGCGCCGCGTCGCGCGCCGCGACAACGTTTCCAGGCTTTGGCGTATTCAGCGCCACCGCTCCAACAGAGCCCGCGAAGACGCAGCCGCTTGTGGACAAGGTCGCGTCCATGTACGCGGAGTTCGCCAAGAACGGTCCGACTGACGAAGAAATGGACATCGCCAAAAAGCAAATGGCCAACACTTTTGACGAGCAGTTGAAGGAGCCCAGCTATTGGTCGGGTCGCATTGACCTCATGACCTATCAAAATATAAATATGGACGATGTGGTGAAGGAACCCGCCGCGTACCAAGCCATCACAAGCAAGCAAGTGAAGGACACATTCGCCAAGTATTACGACCCCAAGAACGCGATTGTGGTTGTGGTGAAGCCGCAGAATTCCACTTCAACCGATAGCGACAAGCCCGCCGCAGAGCCAGGTATGTAGGTTGGCATGTGAAGTAAAAACGCAGCGAGCGGAAGCGTTCAAACTTCCGCTCGTTTGCATTTGTAGTGGGCGGTGGGGGACTCGAACCCTCGACCTCACGGGTGTGATCCGTGCGCTCTAGCCAGCTGAGCTAATCGCCCAAAAGAAACCAAATCCGAAGCAAGTGAAACATTGTAACGGTGTCAATAAGTTCGAATCAACGGTCAACTCTGCATTTGGCATTGCGCCATCGCAGTGCTTCTGAACCCAATCACGCAGGTCAAACCTTGTTCGAAGCCTCTGATTCATGGGCTTGCGACGTGTTTTGCCCCATGGTGTTGGCTGAATTGGCGTTTGGCAGTTTGGCGGCGCCGCCAGAATTCTGCTTCGAAGCCTGATCCATTGGCTCCTTGTTGATTTCGGAAGTCACTTCGCTCATGCCCTTTTTAAACTCGTTAATGCTCTTGCCAAAACTGCGTGCAACTTCAGGCAGGCGACGTCCAAAGATGAGCAGGGCGACGGCGAGCAGAATCACCCACTCAAAGCCGGATGGCAAGCCAATGGCGAGC
>CAIUGT010000121.1 GCA_903898755.1 uncultured bacterium
CGATGGATTTCAATTGTTGCGCGCGTTGCGAGCGTGTGCTGGAGAGCGCGCTGAACAGAATCATGACTGCGGGAATTAAATACACCAACTGACCAGGAACCCACATGATTGCCGCGGCTTCTTGCTGATCCGTGAGCGCTGAGACACCAAATGTTGGAGCCGTGGATTCGTACCAGGGGTAAATAGCTTCAGGCGAAAATGCAAGTATGGCCGCGACAATGGTGTTGGCCACATCAGCGCTGAGCAAGTACAAAGGAATAGCAAAGCGCGGCCAAGGGCTTCGCCACGGATACGGCGCCACCACGCTCCACCAAAATAAAATTCCGCCCCACAGAAAACACATGTGCTCCACCGCGTGCCACGCGGGAACTTCCAGCGCCAATTGATACGTCACTGGTAAATGCCAACCCCATGTCAGCAACACCATGGCCAACCAGCCAGCCAATGGATGAGTCAACCGCATTCCTACCTTTTGCGCGCGCCGCCACGCAAGAATTGGTCCAAGCGCATCGCGACTCAACCAACGAGGCACACCCGCCAGCAACGGGGGCATAGGCCACCCCAATAGCAACAATGGCGGCGCGATCATGGTCAGAAGAAAGTGTTGCGTCATGTGCGCGGCCAGCAACCATGAGGCCAAAGCGTCAATGGGAGATTCCAACGCGACCCACAACGCAATCACGCCCGCGCTAAAAAACATTCCGCGTCGCCAACCCCAGCGCTCTGGCATGGCGCGGTGAAGCCTACGCCAGCCCCGCCAATACACAATAAGAATTGCGCACGCGACAAACGTGAATGGCGCAAGAAAATTCCACGCCGACCAAATGGTCGCGGGAGCATTCATGAATTACTTTCCTGCTTCGCTGGCGACGGATGTGGGCGCCTGATCCGGCGAGGATTGCCGCTCCATTGCGCCTGGAATTGTTGATTCTGGCGCGCCAGCGTTGCGCAGCGTTGTCATGAACGCAACCACGGCTGTGGTCTCCGCGCTGGAAAGATTTTTTCCATAGGCCGGCATGTTGCCGCCACCTTGTTGCACTTGACGCACAAGTTGGTCCCACGATTTTCGCGATCCAACATTGTCAAGATTGGGTCCACGCAATCCGCCTTCGCCACCCAAGCTGTGGCAGTTGCGGCATTGACTGTGTTGCATGACAAGCGCACCTTGCATTTCAAGTGGCGTACGTCCCACTAAATATTTGACGGGCGTTGGCAAACTTGTCCACGCATCCATGACAGGGCTCCATGCGCTGACCACACCAAGCCATGTCAATGTTCCCAAAGCAGTTGCAATAAGCACATAGGCAAGAACAGCACCAGGTCGGCGACTTGGCGCACGCTCGCCACGATTGGAAATCAATGGCAAGCCAAGAAGGAGCATCACAACGATTGGCGGCGCTATGAGCAACACCGCGGTCTCAATTTGTGGCGGCATCAGGGCCATGGCTGTGAAGATCCACAAGAACGCGTAGTCAGGCCGCGGGTTGGCATCAATGATTGTTGGATTTGGAATGCCGTTTGGACCAACGGGTCCAAGGTAAGCCGCCAACACACCAACAATGATCAGCATCAATCCACAAAACACCATGTCGTGCTGCGCTGCGTCAGGCATAAATGGCACGCCATTTTTCTTGATTCGCTCTTCATATTCAACGACATACGTTTTGGGATCAACAACCATGCCAGGCTTCGGCATTTCACTAATTCCGTTTTTCAAAATCAGGGCCATATGCGCGCCAATCAACGCAATGGTGAGGCCAGGCAATACAAAGACATGCAGCGCAAAGAAACGGCTGAGCGTAGCCCCGCCAATGTACGGTCCACCCAACATGACATTGCGCATCTGGTTTCCAAGCATCGGCACACGATCCACAATGGCCGCGCCAATACCAAGCCCCCAATACGCGTCTTGATCCCAGCGCATGATTTGTCCCGTGAAAGCCAGCGCCAATGTGCAGAACAACAACAGCACTCCAACCATCCACATGAGTTCACGCGGAAACTTAAACGATGCATGCAGAAACACCTGGCTCATGTGGATGACCACCATGAGGATCATGGCGTTGCTGCTCCACGCGTGCAGCGCCCGCAGCATCCAACCAAATGGAACTTGTTGATCGATGTATTGCAGACTGGAATACGCCTCCGCAGCGCTGGGTGCGTACATGGTGGCGAGCAAAATTCCAGTGACCACTTGAATGGAGAAGAACATCAACGAGGCGCTTCCAAAGACGTACCACCACTTGGCGTCTCGAGGAACTCGGTGCATTAAAATAGGTTGCACAAAACCGATCGCGCCTGATCGCGACTCGGTCCAACCAAGCAGGCCGCCAATCATTTTTGTTCCAACCATTTTTATGTTGCGAAACATTAGACCGTTTGCTCCAAGCCAGGAAGTCGTCCGGCGTCGATTAGCAATCGCCCATTTTCAATTTTCCATTTGTATTCAAACAAACCGCGCGGTGGCGGACCACTAGCATGGCTGCCGTCCTCGTAATACACGCCGCCGTGACAAGGGCACATGAACAATTTGCTTTGTTGAAACCATTTCACGGGACAGCCCAAATGGGCGCAATTGACGGCAAAAACTTGAAATTGCGCGGGCTTGTACGAGCGCACCCACACCGCCTGCTCAGCACTGGCGCCGTCTGTTGGAGACGCGTTTGGATTGGTGAATTTGCCTAGGCGCGTTTCACCCTCTGGAAAATCCGCAGTGCCACCCAAATCAATCCATGAGTTCTTGTACTTCTTCAACGCTGGTGTAATGGCGTAGCCAATCAGAGGAATGGAAGCGATCGCTCCGCCAATACCCATCAGGCCAATTCCCAATTTCAACATCACGCCACGACGCTCGCTTGGTGACGGCGGTTGATTTGATGGGGTGTTTGAACAATCGCAACTCATATGGCGCTCCTATTGCTTTTGACTTGCCGTTGAACGAAGAAAGGCAACGACATCTGAAATTTCCTGCGATGAAAGTTTGCGATCCGCCGCTTGATGAGGAAACGGACCACTCCAACCTGGCATGCCGCGCTCTGGTCTTCCAAATAAAATCGCCGAGCGAAGTCCTTGGTCCGTGATCAAGCGCAAATAATTTGGATCGGTCACGCTGCCTGCGGCTGTAACGCCTTTAAAATTTGGCGCACCGTGGCACGATTGACATGCTGCCGCATACACCGCTTGACCACTGGATGCGTTACCTGCTGGTGACAACTTCACTGACCATGGAATGCTCAAGGCAACCCCATTCTTACCCCATGCATCCAACAGTCCGTCGACAAAGTCCGCGACTTGTTTGGGATTCCAATGCGCAAGCGAAGCAGGTCCAGAACCAGGGCAAAAACCGCCCGGAACACCGTTGGTTGTGATGTTGATCAATGACTCGCGGCCAACACTCGCCAAGTAATTTGCATCAGCCAATTGACGCGCCGCGCCATTGACACCATTGGCACCGTGACATGCGGAACAATTTTCCGCATAGTTGGCCATGGCGGCTTGCGGCAAAGAGACCACAACCGTGTCGTCTGGATCGGTTGCAGAAATTTTTCCGCACGCTTGCAAGCATGTCGCCACGACGATCACGCCAAGAAGCGAAGCGATATTTTTGAAAGCGGTTGACATTATTTCTTCACTTCCTTGTTGGCTTCAAAACCAAATCGCTCTTGCACGGACCACTTCTGCATTGTTGGAATTTTTGTCCATCGGCTAATCACAAATCCGCAGGTCACACCGAATGCAAATTGGCTGGCCACAAACCACGGCCAGGAAACAAAGGCCTCCAACTTTGGATTAATAATGCCAATGCTGCCGTACAGCACGCCGGTCCACAAAATAGGCGCCACAATTCCACCAAACAAAACTGGCCGCCGCGGCGCAATTGGCAAGGTGATGGCGTAGACCAATCCAACAATCATGCAACCCACAACATGAATGACCAGCGCGATGAGAAACCAGTTCATGTGGAATATCTTCAAACTGTCAACATTGGCGGCCTCAACCGATGGCAGAAAAACTCCGGCGAGTAAATTAATTGGCATCCAGAAACTTTTTTCCTTGATCAGGCCCCATGCCACGGCTATCACAGCCATGGAAATGCCGCCAATCAAACCACCCCAAACACCTGCGCGATATGGGTGAACATGCTCTGGAAGCGAAATGCGGCCCACATTGGGTCTTTCTGGAAATTGCGGCGCGGGTTCAGGAATTTCGCTTCCATTCGGAAGCTCTTCAAGCGCCTCGTTTGGAAAAACAACTTTGATCCATCCAATGAGGCCAACGATCATGCAAACAATTCCAACAACCATGACAGCGCGACTGGTGATGAGCCCCATGAAAAGCAACGTGAGGCCGAACGCCGCGATCATTGGCGCGCCCGTTGGCTCAGGCACGCCACGCAGATAAGGAACCTCATGCTGGCTCAATTTTTTATCAACTTGACTTTGCATTGGGTCATTGCTCATGGTCGCATTCCCACTATGTACACGGTTGTGAAGACGACAATCCAAACCGCGTCGACAAAGTGCCAGTACCAACTGACAAGCTCAACGCGCAGATGATCACGCACCACATGAATGTGCCCCATGAGAGACAACACAAGAATGGCGGTAAGCAAACATAATCCAACGATCACATGGAAGGCATGAAATCCAACCAAGCTGTAGTAGGTCGTTCCAAACAAATTGGTGCTGATGGTGAGATGGTGGTCCACAATGAAACCTTTCCATTCCATGGCGGTGCCGTAAATGAAATAACCGCCAAGCACAATGGTGAGCAACATCCAGAAACGGAACGAGCCCATATTGCTGCGCGCAAGACCACGCAACGCCGCGATCACGGTAAATGAACTGGCGATCAACGCCGCGGAATTCACCAAAACAGGCTTGATATCAATCACTTCGCGTGGCAATGGTCCGGACGAACTTTTGCCTATGTAGAACAAATACGCCACGATGAAACCCGCGAAGAACCAGCACTCGGCAAAAATGAGACACGCCATGCCAACCTTGCCGCGGCTTGGCGCGCTACTTGGAATTAAATGTGTATGCGGTATGGAAGTCATGGAGATTTCTTGTGGCGTCATTCGTAAAAACAATCAGGGTCTTCAGGGTGCTTGCGATCCCACAGTGGCCGTGGACTTGTGCAGGTTGGAATCTTTGGAAAGTTTTCGCTTGGTGGTGGACTGCTTGTGGCCCATTCCAAAGTCCACGCATCCCATGGATCAGGTCCAGCCACGCGTCCATTGATGAGTGACTTGATGATGTTGGTCACCAACAACAACACTCCGACAATTTGAAATGGGACGCCCGAGCTGGAAATTAAATTCCACAATTCAAATCCGCGTCCAGGTTGATAGGTGTACACACGTCGCGGCATGCCAAGAACACCGCTGAGATGCATGGGGAAGAATGTCAACGTGAGTCCAATCATGAACATCCAAAATGTCCACTTGCCCATGGGTTCGCTCAACAAGCGGCCCGTAGCTTTGGGAAACCAATAGAACACGGCGCTGAACACAGCCAACATGGTTCCGCCAAACAACACATAGTGGAAGTGCCCCACCACAAAATAACTGTCGGACAATTGCCAATCAAATGGCACAACCGCCAGCATAATTCCAGTTAAACCGCCAAACAGGAACATGACCAGAAATCCCGTGGCGAACATCATGGACACGGTGAATCGAATATTTCCGCCCCACATGGTGCCAATCCAATTGAACATTTTCATGCCCGTTGGCACGGCGATTAAGAACGTGCTGGCAGCGAAGATGGAGTTGAGCCACGGCGGCAAACCAACTGAGAACATGTGATGCACCCACACGCCAAGTGAAATGAAAGCGATGGACAAAGTCGCGGCAACCATCAGTGGATAACCAAAGATCACTTTACGGCTGAACACGGGAATGATTTCACAAATCATGCCAAAGGCCGGCAGAATTAAGATGTACACCTCTGGATGTCCAAAGAACCAGAACAAGTGTTGCCAGAAAATAACGCTGCCCTGCTGCTGCGGATCAAAGAAGTGCGCGCCCAGGAATCGATCAAAGAGCAACATCACTTGCGCGCCAGTGAGCACGGGCAAGGCGAGCAACACCAATATGCCAACCGTGAACATGAGCCAGACAAAGAGCGGCATTCGCATGAAGGTCATGCCAGGACAACGCATGCACACAATGGTGGCCATGAAATTAATGGCCGTGGTCATGCTGCCAAAACCACTCACCATGATTCCAAGAATCCAGTAGTCGGTAGCGTGGCCAACACTGAACGCCTTGCTGGTCAGCGGTGAATAAGCGAACCAACCCACATCTGGAGCGCCACCCATTCCATACAAGCCGTCGCCACCAATAAACGAGTAATACAGCAGCAATCCGCCGAAAATGAACAGCCACAAACCGAAGGCGTTCAGGCGCGGAAACGCCATATCGCGCGCGCCAATCATGAGGGGGATTAAATAATTTCCAAAGCCCAGCAATACGGGCATGCCCACCAGAAACACCATGGTGGTTCCGTGCATGGTGAACATTTGGTTGAAGCCGTGCGGTGTCAACACATCGTTCAGTGGCTTGAGCAATTGCAACCGCATGAGCGTGGCTTCAAGGCCGCCAATGACAAAGAACAACAAGCCAACACCGATATACATCATGCCCAGTTTTTTATGATCAACTGAAATCACCCAACTGTGCACGCGACTGCCAAAGCCAATGCTGGTTTCACTTGTTGGATGAATTGGAGCTGTGGTCATGTGTGGTTTAGCGTAGGGTTAAAAGATATGCGGTGACGGCGTTGAGTTCCTGCGGATCAAGTTGCAAACTTGGCATGTTGCATCCTGGCTTCAACGCTTGCGGGTTTTCAATCCACGCCCTCAATGTTGTTGGATCAAGCGGAGCAACACCAGAGGCAATAGTCTGACGGCTCATGAGATGCGTGAGATCTGGAGCAAATTGCCCATCAGAAACACCTTTGACCGTGTGGCAATTGGAGCAGGCATATTCCTGAAAAATGTCGCGTCCCATGGCCACGGCCGTGTCGTTGACCGTTGGCGCAACTTGCGTTTGCAACCACGCGTCAAACTCAGCGGGCTTGCTGGCTATAACGCGCAGCAACATTCCAGCATGTTGATTGCCACAATATTCCGCACACTGACCCAAGTACAAACCCTCGGTCTCAGCTGTGAACCATGTGTGGTTGGTGTGATTCGGAATCACATCCATTTTCCCTGCAAGTGCTGGCACCCACCATGAATGGATGACGTCCGCACTTTCAAGACGAAGCCACACAGGTCGATTTATTGGGACATGCAACTCATTAGCCACCACCACTTCGCCACCTGGAACGCTGTCATCCATGTAACGATATTCCCACCACCACTGATGCCCAATCGCCACAACCTTCAAGGCGCCTGCAGGAGCTTCCGTGAGTTCAATTGATCGAATGGTGCGCACCGTTGTGAGCGCGAGAACAAAAACAATCAACAACGGAATAATAGTCCAGGCAATTTCAACTGGATTGCTGCCGTAGACCTGGCGTGGCTCATCTTTGGACTGGTCATTTTTTTTACGGCGGTAAAAAAGAACGCCGTAAAAAATCATGCCCTCAACCACCAGGAACAAACCAGCGCAAATGCCTAAAACAAGCCACGAAAGGTCATGAATCATCCGCGCGGCTGGGCCGTGTGGATCGAAGATATTTGGCAGAATTGTTGGACCATTTGGCGCGATGGGACTTGAGGCAGCCGCGCTTGTGCTGCAGATTTCCGTGGCAGCATGCGCATTGGATGGCGCGCACAACGGCAAAACCACAAAACACATTGCAAGAAAGCCGCCCGTAAAAATTCGTTTCATGAAAAGAATCGACACAGGCGTACTATAATAGATTTGGTTTGCTCGGCGGAGAAAAAGTGTTGCGCCGGCGAAAATATTTTGAACGCCAAGAGCTCCGCGATGAGACATTGAAATTCAATATCGCATCAACAAAAAAATTCACGGAATCCAAACACGCGCCAGAAAGAAAATGCCGGTGAAAGGAATCGAACCTTCACGCCCCGCGAGGGGCAATGGATTTTGAGTCCATCGCGTCTGCCAATTCCGCCACACCGGCGGCATTTTCAAAATCAAGACAAGCAATCAACACAAGCAATCGAGTCAAGCAAGATAGCGAATCAAGCGGCGAAGTCTAGTCAAGTCCGCCAAATGATCCAGCGGCATAATTTGCAGAGTAATTTGGACTTTCCTTGGTGATTTGAATGGAGTGCGGATGGCTCTCCATTAAACTTGCCGTTGAAATCTTCACAAAACGCGCTTCTTTACGCAATTCCGCCAGCGTTTGACATCCGCAGTAACCCATGGCGGCGCGCACTCCGCCAACAATTTGATAGGTAAAGTCAGCCAGCGAACCACGATAAGGAACGCGGCCTTCAACTCCCTCGGGCACAAACTTACGGCTATCAGAAATGGCGCCTTGCCCATAGCGGTCGGCGCTGCCATCGATCATGGCGCCTTCGCTGCCCATGCCGCGGTAACTCTTGAAGCGGCGGCCCCTATATAAGACAAGTTCGCCTGGACTTTCATCAAGACCAGCGAAAAGTCCGCCCAACATCACGGCTGATGCGCCGGCGGCGATGGCTTTTGCCACATCGCCCGATTGCCGAATGCCGCCGTCGGCGATCACCGGAATACCACCCGCGCCACTGACGCTTTGCATGATGGCGCTGATTTGTGGAACACCAACGCCAGTGACAATGCGCGTGGTGCAAATTGAGCCTGGACCAATTCCAACTTTGATGGCGTCGCAACCTGCGTCCACCAGCGCCTTGGCGCCTTCGCTTGTTCCAACATTTCCCGCCACAACATCAATCTTGAAACGCTTCTTTAATTCCTTCACCGTGTCAATGACATTTTTACTGTGGCCATGCGCGGTGTCCACAACAAGCAGATCAACATCCGCCGCAAGCAACGCCTCCACGCGGTCATATTGGGCCACGCCAATCGACGCGCCAACGCGCAGGCGACCGCGAGAATCACGGCATGCCGCGGCATGCTTGGAGAAATTTTCCAAGTCACGCATGGTGATCAAACCAGCGAGGCATCCCTTGGCGTCCACCAATAAAATTTTCTCAACGCGACGCTGCACCATCAATCGCTCGGCCTCTTTTGGCTGAATATCCTGCGACGCCGTCACCAGATTTTCACGCGTCATGACTTCGCCAACCTTGTGACCATCTGGCGAATCCAAAAATTTCATGTCGCGGCGCGTCAGAATTCCAACAACTTTTCCGCGGCGCACTCCGCCTTCGGTCACAGGAAATCCACTGACTCCCTGCTCGCTCATGAGCAATTTGGCCTTGGCCAGCGAATCATCTGGGGACAAGACAACAGGATCTGAAATCACTCCATTCTCGCTGCGCTTGACCTTGGCCACTTCACGCGCTTGGCGCTGCGGCGTCATGTTGCGATGGATCACGCCAAGACCACCCTCTTGCGCCAGCGCAATGGCAAGCGCGGACTCCGTAACGGTGTCCATGGGTGCGGACAGAATTGGCACACGCAGTTCAATGTTTGTTGTGAGCAGAGTTCGCGTGTCCGCCAAATTTGGCGTGACCTCGCTGTAGCGCGGAACAAGGAGCACATCGTCGAAAGTGAGGCCTTCGAAGGAAATGCGGTCTTTCATTTGTAGACCTTCCCGCCAGTGACGCCGCTTGTCAATAGGCGCCGCGCAATTTTTATAAACCACGCCACTGGCGCGCCTTCCCTTGTTACTCTTATTCCTCTTACCCCTCTTTGGAGATTCACATGTCAGCTCCCGCATCAACTGGCGATCAAAGTTCAAATCCTGTTCACCATGACGAAGGCACCAGCCCTGGTGAAGGCAAAAAGATTTGGGACAGCTGGCTCAAGGCAATCATTGCCATCAATGGAAGCGATCTGATTATCAAGAGCGGAATGGCGCCGCGCATTCGCCACAAGGGACAATTGCAAGCGCTGAAATGTCCCGCCGTGAAGCCTGAAGATTTATTTCAGATGGCCAAAGACGTGCTGGACAAGTCGCAATACGACATGTTCTGCCGCAAGGGTCAAATCGATTTTGCATATGGCTACGACCCAAAGAATCGCTTCCGCGTGAACTTGTTCATGGCGCGTGGCACGCCCAGTGTTGCGGCTCGATTGATCTCCAGCAACATTCGCCGCTTTGAAGATCTGTATTTGCCACCAATTCTTGGCGACATTTCGCTGTTGGCCCAAGGCATGATTTTGCTTTCTGGCGTCACGGGTAGCGGCAAGAGCACCACCATTGCCGCCATGATGCAATATGTGAATGAGCGCAAGAAGGTGCACATTGTCACGCTTGAAGATCCGATTGAATATGTCTTCACCGACGACAAGGCCATGATCAACCAACGCGAAGTTGGAATTGATTGCGCCACATTCAACGAGGCGTTGCGCGCGCTGGTGCGAGAAAATCCAGACGTGGTGTTGGTAGGCGAAATGCGCGATCACGAAACATTTGAAGCCGCCATTCGCGCCGCTGAAACCGGCCACTTGGTGTTTGGAACCATCCACGCCTCCAGCGCGTGGCAGACCTTTGGTCGCATTTATGATTTGTTCCCTCAATCCGAGCGCGATCAAATTTGCAAGCTTTTAGCCTTCAATTTGCGCGCGATCATTTATCAAAAGCTGCTGCCCACGCTGCATGAGAACATTGCGCGTTTGCCCGCCTTGGAAATTTTAATCAACACCCCTGTTGTGCAAAAATATATTTTGGAGCGCCGCGAAGGCGAGTTGCTTGACATCATGCGTCAAAGCGCTTCCGAAGGAATGGTGGACTTCACATCAAGCTTGGTGAGATTGGTCGAAGGCGAATGGGTGCACACCAAGGTCGCCATGGAAGCCACGGCCAAGCCGGAAGAATTAAAGATGCGTTTGAAGGGAATTTCGTAAGGCGCCATGAATTCAATGACATTCCTTCTCGCGCAAAATGTTTCCAGTGAATTCCTGCTTGACCCCATCAAGCCCGTGTTTCTGTTCGTGACCGCGCTCGTGGCGTCGGCGATTGTTTCAAAGCTTGTTGCTGATATTCACAAATGCGGATTGCCTTCGTACAAGTGGCACGCCATTCTCATTGGCGGACTGACCGCCGGACTTTTTGCCGGACTTTTCATACCGACATTTTGGATGAGTTGGCCCACCCAAATCATTTTCACCGCGGGTCCAATTTTGTTGTACTGGAAAACCCGCAACGCGGCCGTTCCGGAAAAACAAAAGTTTGTGATTGGCGGAGACAAGGTCCGCGCCTTCTTCAAGAAGCGAGGCACTTCGAAATCTTTGGCAGGCGCGCAACTTGCTTTCAAAGACGCGAATAAAAAAGACCGCCTAAATCCAGCCAAAACAGATCCTATTTTGCCCGCGTTCCAAGCCGCCGACGCGCTTCTGGGCAACGCGCTTCATAAGCGAGCATCACGCGTGGACTTGGTTGTGAAACCCGACGCCGTCAGCGCCGCGATCACTGTGGATGGCATTCGCAGCAAGGCCGATAGCCCGACACCGGAGATCACCACTGCAATGATCGATTTCCTCAAGGGCTTGGCCGCACTTGATGTGAAGGAAAAACGAAAGCGCCAAAGTGGATCATTCTTTGTCATCAAAGAAGAAGCCGTGATTCCAGTTTCCATTTCAATCGCTGGCTCATCCGCTGGACAACAACTGCGCATTGATTTTGACCGCGCACGCACCATGACGCGCACCATCCCTCAAGTTGGATTCTTGCCGTCGCAGGAAAAGACCGTCCAATCCATCATGGATCCAATGACGCGCGGCGGAGTGGTGCTTCTTGCCGCGGCGGCTGGCCAAGGCTTGACTTCGACTGCGTTGGCCATGCTCTCTGGACATGACGCGTTCACCGCCGCGGTGAAGACGCTGGAAAAAAATCTCATTCATCGACTCGATGGCGTCGATCATCAAGTATGGACTTCAGCGCAAGGCGGAGTTGACTATTCAACTCATCTGCAATCCATTATTCGTCGCAGTCCGGATGTGGTGTATGTGGAGGATGCCGCCGAAGTTGGAGTGGGCAAACTCATCGCCGCGCCCAACAACAACGAGATACGCTTTTACGTCGCCATGCCCGTGGATGGGGTCGCCGCGGCGATCACCGAATGGGTGAAATCCGTTGGAGATGTCAAACTTGCCGCGGGTCCACTTCGCCTGGTCATTGCGCAAAAATTGTGCCGCAAATTATGTTTGGCGTGCCGCGTTGGCTATCAACCTTCGCCTGATCAAGCCAAAAAACTTGGCATTGCCGCGGGCAAACAAGTTGAATTGTTCAAGGGCAGCGGCAAGGTGCAGACCAAAAATAAAATCATCGACTGTCCAATGTGCAATGGCACAGGATATGCGGGTCAAATTATTGTCAGCGAAGTTTTTGTCGTGGACGACGAAGCACGCGTGTTCCTTGCCAAGGGAGATTTGAAGAGCGCGTACAACTCCTCGCGTTTGCGGCACAAATTGCCAGGCATGCAAGAGGCCGCGTTGCTGCGCGTGCGCGATGGCACAACAAGTCTTGAGGAGGCCATTCGCATTCTTTCTCCATCCGCAAGCAAAACAGCGGCTCCAGCTGCGACTGCCGCCAAACCAACTTCGACAACGCCTCCCGCCGCTGGCAAACCCACCGCGGGTAAAGCAGCGCCTGCGCCAACCGCCGCGAAATCCGCCTCGCCACCAAACAAGCCAAAGGCCTCACAATGATTTTCTCAGTTCTTGTCGCGTTGCTTGTTCTCCTGATCGCCTATTGGTGGGCCAATCAAGGACTCTTTGACGCCTTCATTCACTTCACATGCGTCGTGATCGCAGGCGCCTTGGCTTTTGCTTTGTGGGAGCCAATTACAGTTGGATTTCTGCTGAAAGGCGGAGGCTTTGACGGATACGCATGGGGTCTCACGCTTGGTGTTTTATTCCTTGGTCTGCTGTTCATTCTCCGCGTGGCCATTGATTTTGTAACTCCAAAACGGCCCGCACTTCCGCGCTGGGCCAACTTGTCATTTGGCGCGGTGCTTGGATTGCTCAGTGGAATTTTAACCATGGGCATCACGCTGATCGCGGTTGGACATGTTTCATCTTCAACGGAACTTTTGGGATACACCGGATGGGTTCGTTCGCCAGAATCCAATGGACGTCCGCAACAAAGTTCGCCAACTTCACCCGCATCGATGGTGATGGGTTTCACACAAGGCTTTTTCAACATGTTGTCAGCTGGAAGTTGCTCACCGCTCATGGGCAACACGCCAATGGCGTCGTTGCGCCCCGCCGTTGCGCAGGACGGCGGAAGTTTGTTCAAGGATTCGCTTCGTGAAGGCCGTGGCAATTCAACGCTGGCTCCTGGAACATTCTCGGTGGACGGCTTTTACCACGATCCAAAATATGTCTTGCGCAACAACAGCATGGGCGCTTATGCGGTCATGTTGACAATGCAGCCCGCTTCATTTGATGCGGGCGGATCATTCAGTCTTTCCGCTTCGCAAGCTCGATTAATCGCGCCGATTCCTGGCGGTTCCATCGCTGAATTTCCAATTGAATTCAGCCAGGAGAAAAAAACCGAATCAGGTCGATCCATGATTCGATACGAATTCAAGACCGCGACATCGTTCGCCTCGTTGGAAGATTCAAGCGGCGAAGGAAAGATTTGCCTTGTATTCGCGGACAAGCCGTTCAAATCCGGCGCCCCAACCATGCTGCTGATCAAGGGACTGCGCGTCGAGTTGCCCGCGGTCAATCCAAACGCGCTTGCGTTGGGTCAAGCGGTTGAAAATGCTGGCGAGAAAATTGCCATCGCCCCCGACGAAAGCGCTCCGCCTATTCCTTCCAGTGAACTTCGCCTTGACAGCATGATCAGCGGAATCGTTCTCAGCAAGAACGGCTTGCCTGGAACACTGCAAGAAGACGGTGGAAATCTTGTCAGTGGCGCCGCCAAACGCATCAAGAAAAATCCGCAAGCCAAGGGTGATGTTCGAAACATGGCTCAATCCAAGGACGAGAGAATCGTCAAGCTGACCGTGTCGCGTGAAAGCATCGCGGATTTGTTCAATGTCGACAAGACCAGAAAAATTGCTGAAGCAGTTGGTCTGCGCGGCGTTCCGACGCTGGTGGACAAGAACGGAAATTTGTACGAGCCCTTTGGATATATCTGGGTGAACACCGTCACCGAAGAGTGGGAAATTTATTTGGAAAAACCAGCCGAAGGTTTCACCGTCAAACAATTCCAGCGCGGCAGCGACGGCTTTATCGACATTCTGTATCGCCTTCCAATTGGTGTTGAAGTTCAAATGGTGATCTTGCGCGATCCAAGTCTGCCAGTGAATAAGGCAAGAATTCTTGGCACCGCAAGTTTGAAAGTTGAAAGCTCAGGCTCGACTAAATAAAAACTGCCTGTCATTGTGATGACAAGCTAGACGACACTGTTTCACGTGGAGAAATAGCGTTGCAACCGCTTGGATTTACTTTGACACGCCTGCGGCGTCGTTGCTCTTCAACCAACGCTCAACCCAGTGAATGTCGAAGTCCGCGTTCTGGAATTCCTTGTTGTCCATGATGCGCTTGTGCAACGCGATGGTTGTGCGCAGCGGACCAATCTTGAATTCATTCAGCGCCTGACGCATGCGCGCAATGGCGGCGGCACGCGTTGGTCCATGCACAATCAGCTTGCCAATCATGGAGTCATAGTTGGGCGGAATGCGGTATCCAGCGCGGGCATGGCTATCAAGGCGAACGCCTGGACCGCCTGGAGCCACGAATGTTTCAATAAGCCCCGCTTGCGGCATGAAATTTTTATCGGGGTCCTCGGCGTTAATGCGAACTTCAATCGCATGGCCGTTGATGTGGATGTCCCGCTGCTTGATGGGCAGTGGCTCGCCGGCGGCAACGCGAATTTGCGTTTGCACAATGTCAACGCCAGTGATCATCTCCGTCACGGGGTGCTCCACTTGCACGCGCGTGTTGACTTCAAGCATGTAGAAATCTTGTTTCTTGTCCATGAGAAATTCAACGGTGGCAGCGCCGCAATAGTTGGCGGTCCGAATTAACGCGGCGGCGCTTTCGCACACCTTCATGCGCTTGGCTGGATCCACACCAGGGCTGGGCGCCTCCTCGACTAATTTTTGGTGGCGCCGCTGACTGGAGCAATCGCGCTCGAACAAATGAACTGCGTTGCCATGGTTGTCGCCAATGGTTTGCACTTCAAAGTGGCGCGCGTTCTCCAAATATTTTTCAACATAGACGGTTCCGTTTCCAAATGCGGCCAACGCTTCTTGACGCGCCTTCTCCACATTTTCACGCAACTCCGCCTCGCTGCGCGCCACGCGCATGCCGCGGCCACCACCACCGGCACTAGCCTTGATGATGACTGGATAACCAATCTCGTTGGCCACTTTTGCGGCCTCCTCAATATCCTCAATTCCGCCTTCTGTGCCGGGGAAAACAGGCGTTCCAGATTGCCGCGCCAAGCGCTTGCAATTCACTTTGTCGCCCAACAAATTCATGGCTTCTGGACTTGGTCCAATGAAAG
>CAIUGT010000122.1 GCA_903898755.1 uncultured bacterium
TTATTGACAACAGTAAAAATAGAACGTCTTAACCAATCTGAAATCAGAACTCATGCAGTTGAGTTTTTAAAGCCGCGGATTCTTGAGCAGCGCTTCAACGCGCCGCTTCAGCAAACGCACTCGAAGCAAACTGCGCACACGAGTGATCAATTCCAACTTGTTCACTGGCTTGGTAAGAAAGTCGTCGCAACCGCACTCCACGGCGCGCTCGAAATCACCCACTTCATTCAACGCAGTCACCATAATGATGACCGTGTCGCGCAGAGCCGAATCCTGCTTGATTTTGCGACAGACTTCAAAACCGCTCATGCGCGGCATCATGACATCAAGCAAAATTAAATCTGGCTTGCAACGACCAACCGCCTCAATGGCTTCAACTCCATCGTGCGCCGTGAACAACTTGCACTCCATGGATTCCAACCAAGCTTGCATCAATTCCACATTTTGAAGGTTGTCATCCACCAACAAAAGAATGGCGCTCTTGAGTTCCTCGTTGGAAGGCTCGCGTTCAATAGCTTGTTCTAATTCATCTTGTGGTGTGACCATGCCTGCATAGTAGCTTGCGACGCAATTTCCATGCGTGGAATTTCTTGTCAAAATCAATGAGGCGTTGGAGCGTTACCTTGCGCCACCGGCATGACAAGTTTGGCGATCAATTCAATGGGGTGCAACGGAAGCGCGTCGGTTCCATCGCGAATTTGATGGCGGCAACTTGTGCCAGGCGCAACAACAACAGCGTCAGGCGCTTTGCGGATTGCGGGAAACATAGATTGCTCTCCAATGGCCATGGACAAGTCGTAGCGATGCGCGGAGTAACCAAACGAACCCGCCATGCCGCAGCAACCAGAATCCAACGCGGTCAAGCGATCACCGAAAATGCGCCGCAACAAACGCACGCCCGACTCCGAACCCCACAACGCTTTTTGATGGCAATGACCGTGAAAAATCACGCTTTCATGTCCGGAGACAAACTCGGGTCGCCGCGGATGTTCATTCCAACGCGCGTCCAGAAATTCCTCCACCAACATACTGCGCGCCGCCAACGCATTGAGTTGCTTTGCATCAACAGCCATTTGTAAATCAAGCCAGTCATCCTTGATAGCGCTCAAACAGGATGGCTCCAAGGCAAGAAGCGCCACCGCATTTTCTTGCTGCAACGCGGCCACAAGATTTTTTGCCGTTTGCGCGCATGTGCGCGACGCCTCCGCCAACATTCCCACACTGATCAATGTGCGACCGCAACAACCCGCATCTGGCATGACCACTCGATATCCAAACGCCTCCAACAACTCAACCGCATGGCGGGCAATTTGCGTCTCGTTAAAATTAGTGAAGCAATCGGCGAACAGCAACACGGTTGGTCGCGCATGATGATCACCACTACGCGCGTTGCCAGTTGCATGCATGGACGAAGTATTGTCGGCATTGACCGCGCGATTCTTGCGCGCCACCCAACGGTGTGTTGCCGGTCCAAAAGTTGGAATGGTGCGATTCGCGTGGAAGCCAAGCATGCTGCGAATAAACCGTGGAAGCGGCGTGTATTCAAGCACGGCGTTGGCGATGGGCCACACGCGTGAACCAAGCCGATTTGCGCTGCGAATGCGGCCAATCAACTTCGTGCGCAGCGGAATCTTTCCTAGCGCGGCGAATTCCTGCGCCTGAAACTCCGCCTTCATTTTGGAAATGTCCACGTTGCTTGGACACTCACTTTGACAGGCCTTGCACGAAAGACATAAATCAAGCGTGGCCTTTGTTTCTGGATCGCTCCATGCTTGTCCAGGCGCGCTGATTGCGCCAGTGTCATTCATTTGACCCGACAACGCCAAACGAAGCGCGTTGCCGCGACCGCGAGTGGAATGGCGTTCATCCAGCGTCGCTCGATACGAGGGACACATCACGCCTGTGGGTTGCGTCTTACGACAAAGACCCGCGCCGTTGCAGGACTCCACCGCATGCTCAAATCCATGCTCCTTCTCAAATCGGAAAAACGTATTTGTCTTTGGAATTGAAATTTCTTGATCAAGCGGTTTTACGCGCAGGGACTTCATAATCAATAAGGGATCACTTGTGTTGATCAAGTTGCCCGGGTTCATCAATCCAATGGGATCAAAAATGTTTTTCACTTGGCAAAACAATTCGCATAATTCTTTTCCAAGCACGCGCTCTAGAAGAGGAGTGCGCAAGCGACCATCGCCATGCTCGCCAGAAAGCGCGCCGCCATAACTGGCCACCAAGTCCGCAACCTCAACCGCAATGGCCGTGACATTGGCGCGGCTGGCTTCATCCGATATTTTTACCAGCGGTCGAATGTGCAAACACCCCACGCTAGCGTGCGCGTAGTAGGCGGCCGTGGTGCCGTGACGCGTCACAATTGCCTTGAAATCATTGACAAATCGCAGCAATTGACTTGGATCAACCGCGGTGTCCTCCACGAATGTCATTGGCTTTCGATCGCCTGGAATGTTGTGCAGCAGCGGCTCGCCAGCCTTGCGCAATTTCCACGCCGATGCAATGGATGCGGGCGTGAGATAGCGCTGCATTGCGGCGCCAGGAACAACCGCGGCTAACGAATCAAATGAGGCGTTCAATTGAGCCTCATTGGACCCCTGATATTCCACATACATCACCGCGCCCAAATTTCCACTGGCGGGCTTGGGCATCAAGTCGACATAGTGGCGATATTCCGTGTTGTCGCGCGCCGCATCCAGGACCACTTCATCAATCAGTTCAATGGCGCTGGGTTTGGTGTTGATCATTTGCATCAATGGCGTCAGCGCGTCTTCAATGCTTGCGAACCCAATGATGGCCAAGCCCGTACGCGCGGGCTTGGGAACAATTTTCAGCGTGGCCTCCATCATCACGGCAAGAGTGCCTTCGGAACCACACATCAATTGCGCCAAATTGACCTGGTCAAATGTGCCTGGCGTACTGGCTTGAAGTTGTTGCAGCAGAATGTCAACGTTGTAGCCGTCGACATGGCGCATTATTTTTGGAATACGTTTTTGAATCTCATCGGCAAGCGGCAACACAAGCGCAGCCAATCGACGCGCGATTGCATTTTGCGCAGGGTCGCTATCGCATGAGCCTTTGCATAATTTCAAGACCGCGCCCTCGGCGGTGACCACGCTCATGGCCAGCACATTTTCAACAGTGCGCCCATACAAAATACTGCGCGCGCCCGCGGAATTATTGCCAATCATGCCGCCAAGAGTGGCGTGGGAACTGGTGGCCACATCAGGTCCAAACATCATGCCATGCGTACTCAACGCGGCGTTGAGTTGATCCAGTGTCACGCCGGGCTCAACCGTGACCGTGCGCGCCTGCACATTGATGTCGCGAATACCACGGCAACGGGCGCTCATGTCCATCATGATGGCGTGGTTCACGCATTGCCCAGCCAAACTTGTGCCGCCGCCACGGGGCAACATTGGAATTTTTCGCGCGCGGCAATAGCGGACAATGTCCACCGCTGATTCAGGTCGATTCAGAATGACCACTCCAATGGGTTCCACCTGATACATGCTGGCGTCGGTGGCGTACAGCATGCGATCATGCTTTTCAAATCGCACCTCGCCCACATTCATCATGCGCAAATCATTGGCGGCGCTTTGACGCAATTGCACAAGCGTGGCAAACATCGGCAAATGAATGGCCGAGGTCAAACTTGAATTGGAAGCAGCGTTGATCTTGGTCACGACAACTTTATGATAGATGGCTGACTGAAATCCAGTTGGAGTTGGAATATTCCTAAGGCTGCGTGTCGGGTTTGACTACGGGCTTGGAGTCTGAATTTGAATCAGGCTTTGAATCAGGCTTCACCTCTTGCATGCCCGGCATACCAGACTTGAATTCCTTGGACGATTCTTTTTTGACGACTGCCGATTGAAGATCATCCAAACGTTCAACTCGGCGGCGATCGCCCACATCCAACGTCAACATTCCTGCGGGAATTTCAATGGAATCAAATGTCATTCGCCATTCAATCGCGGCGTTCTTTGCAACGCGTGGACCGCTTTCAATTCGCCTCGTGGCTGCAAATAGAGTGGAA
>CAIUGT010000123.1 GCA_903898755.1 uncultured bacterium
CAAGACAACTTGTTTCCCAACCGCGCGTTGACATCTTCACGTGTTGACATTGCCGCCACTTCCATTGCGGACTTTCGCGCGCTGATTGAACAAGGCGCGACCTCCGCTTACTTTTCCAAGGACTTTAATTTTGATTCGACAGGCCGATTGCCGTGGTCGGATAGAGAGGCGACAACGCCAAACGCATCTCTTGGCTACATCCGCAATCGAATTTACAACGCGCTCTTTGGAGCGCCCATTGTTCCAACTGGCCGCACATCCAATGGTTTGTGGGGCTATCCGCGCGCGGAAAAAGTTGCTCCAAGCATGAATCGTCTTGATGGCATGGTGGCGGGTCCATTGCTCGCGGGCAATTGCAGTTCAATACAAATTGATTGGACGTGGAGCACGGGCACCGCGCGTTTTGAAACTCCAGAAGGAACGCCATTGCTGGCGCAACTTCCAGCGGCTCCCGTGCGTGCAAACAAAGCTGTCTTTGATGTGCCACTTGCAGGTTTGACAACTGTGCCTTGGCCTGTGCAACCATTTCTACAACTCAATTCAACAGGCGCGCTGGTTCTGCTTGATCCCGCAAATACACCGATCAGCATCACCAAGAACGACAATAGTTCCGAGGCCACGCAAACTTTGGGTTTGTCACGAAACATTCCATGGTTCGGCTTGCCTGACTCCATGTTTCCAATTGCGCAGCGCAGTGGCGTGACGCGTTTGGCTGGCCCGCTGATCACTGATGTTCCATCTTCAATTTCGGGACCGTCCTACGCAACGGCTATTCGCGCGTTGACTCCTTCGGCCGCAAGCACAACGACCACATTTACTGCAGCGTCCGCCACAACCGATTTTGAAACCATCGCCATTGCCACTCCACCAATTGATTGCGCGCGCATTGAAGGCACAAGCGCCATTGTGCGACCACTATCAACTCTGACCGAGGTCTACAGCTATCAAGCCATCTTTGGTCCAAATGGCGACCAACCATTTCGCGAAGTGCGCGTTCCCGGCGGCACCGAGCGCGTGATGAGAAATGATTACACGCCATGGCCAACCGCGTTGCGTTTCACCATAACGCTGCATGACCCAAAGTTGGCGCTGGCACAAGGGCGCGTGTTTCAATTTGTGGTGGACCTACCAAAGGCTGATCGATAATGAACTCCGTACAACGTCAACATATTTTTTCGAATCACATGCGTTCTTGCCTTTGGCGACGTGGCAACGCGTTGGTGTTGGTGTCCGCCATGTTGGTGCTGTTGGTGCTTATTGCAACTGCGTTCTTGTCGCGCACGCAATCGCAGCGGGGAACCGCCGCCGCCATGCAGGATGCAAGTGGCGATGACCGCCGAATTGATTCCATTAAGAAACAGCTGGCGTCTGAAATTGCCATGCACTTGTTTGTGAAACCCATTGATCCAAATGGCGCGGCCAATTACATCGGCGGCGACAGCGCGGGCAACCGAATTCAACCTGGTATGTATTCGGTTCGCTACGGTGTTGAGTCGGCGTCCAAAACTGGCGCAGGCAAGGGCGATCAACTCAGCAATGTTGTTGATCCATCCAAGGACCCCGCAAGCAACTCCGCAATTGATACAAGTGGCGCTGATAATTTTCCTGACGGTTACAACTTTGCGCCCTACAGCGTAATTCCTTGGACCAATTGGCCGGACTTTCTTGCGCCAACTTCCACAGTGTCGGGTACTCGATTTATTGTGAAAGGTGAAGCCAACGGCAACCCACTTGGCAATCCAGGCTTTGGCGACACGCGTTGGTTGCGCAGTTCAGAACCCGTGCGCAAAACACAAAATGATGTCGCATCACCAGGCGA
>CAIUGT010000124.1 GCA_903898755.1 uncultured bacterium
GCATCCAACTATGAGTGGCGCTGGTGGATTATCGCGCGCGCTTTCAATCGCGTGGGTTGACACGCGCACCGCGTGGCGCCGACCGATCTACATCATCTTCACGGTGCTGCTAGCACTGCTCGTGTGGGGATTTGTCGTGGGTAATGTGCGCGTGCAAGCGGGTGACGTGACCGCCGGCGGTAAACAAGCGTGGATCAACTCCATGTTCAACGCGGCATTCATTGACGCGGCGCTGCTTGGTTTGCTGCTTCCGTTTTTCGCCGCTATTACCGCGGGCATGCCGCTGATCGCCGACGCCGATCGCCGCGTGGATCGCATGTTGCTTGCTACGCCGCTGTCGGCGCACATGTATGTGCTTGGCCGCTGGCTTGGCACGCTCATTCCAGTGACCGTGTCGCTGTGTATTTTTGTCGCGCTTCAAGCGGCGCTGTTTCAGTTGTGGCCAATCGATGATCCCGAGCGCAGTCGCGGTCCATTCGCCTTGTGGAATTTTATTTGGCCAGCGATTGTGTTTGGCGCGCCGCTTCTTCTTTCGGTGTCGGGCTCGTCCATGTTGCTTGGCATTTGGACGCGCCAAGCGATTTTAGTTTTCTTGTTGCCCATTGCCATTTTGCTTCTAGGCGCGCTGTTTCTGTGGGGTTGGAGCCCTGAGTGGTTGCCGCATTGGGCAAATGTTTTGCTGATGCAACTCGATCCCGCCGGCAATCGATGGCTGACTGAAACATGGTTGAAGGCCGATCGCGGCGTTGACTATTACAACACCACGCCGATGGGCGTTGATCCGTTGTTCGCCATGAGTCGCGTGGCGTGGTGCGTGTTCGGCGCGGCGTGCGCGTGGATTTCGGCAGGCATTATTGCCAAGCGAATTCGCGGTGTTACGCCGGCGTCCGCAATGCGCGCGTCGGCTGCAACTGTTGGCGCGAATGGCGTTCAACAACAAAAGCAAAACGCTTCGCAAACACATCCGAAAGCCGCACGCGCAATTCAATTGAACCAGATGGGCATGACCATGCACGCGCCAAGTTTTATTGCGGGCACCCTTGCCGTTCTTCTCTACGAAGTACGCGCGTTGCTTCGCAGCCCCGGCATTTGGCTTTTCACGCCGCTCATTATTCTGCAAATTGTTGGTAGCAACGCCGTGAACGAAGTATGGCTTGGCACCGTTCGCTTGGCCACATCGGGCACGCTTGCTGCGGGCTCATTCAACACCGTCACATTGTTGTTGGTGTTCCTGACTTTGTTCTACACAGTGGAGTCGCTCACGCGCGAGGAGCGTTACAACGCCGCGGCCATTGTGCGCGCTAGCAGCGTGCCAACCATCGCGCTACTTGCCGGAAAAATTTTCGCCAACACCGTCATTGCCGCCATCATCGCCGCGGCATCATTCATTGGTTGCGTGATTGTGATTGTGGTGCAGTGGATGTACACGGGAATCATGGTGCCAATTGAAATTGGCGTGTTCCTGAATTTGTGGGGATTTGTGCTGCTTCCAACGCTTATTTTCTGGTGCGCGTTCATCGCGCTGGCGCATGGCATTGTGCGCAATCGATACGCCACATACGCAGTGGGTCTTGGCGCGCTGGTGCTGACGGGTTGGTTGCAAACGCGCGGCTATTTAAATTGGGCCACCAACTGGAACATGTGGCGCACGTTGGTGTGGAGCGATCTTGATCGACTTGAATTTCTGCGGCCATCCATTATTGCCAACCGCGTGTTTGTGCTTTACACCGCGGCACTGTTCGCGCTTGGCGCAATCGCGTTTCATCCGCGGCGCACGCGCGACTTGCAGCGCGTGATTGACGCGTTTCAACCAGCGCGTATTGGCAAAATACTTTTGCGTGTGTCGCCGCTGGTAGTCGCGTGGTTGGTGATCGGTGGTTGGATGTTCATGCAAAGTCGCGCGGGCTTTCAAGGCGCGGTCATGGAGCGCAAGGAGCGCGACTACTGGAAGCGCAATGAACTGACTTTCCGCGACGCGCCCGTTCCTAAGATTGATTCGGTCGACGCGGACGTAGCGATTTTTCCTGAGACGCGTCGCCTTGAAGTGAAGGGCAGCTATGTGCTTTCAAATCAACACGACACGCCCATAGAGCAAATTCCACTTACGCCTGGCGCGCATTTTGAACATATCAAGTGGACGTTGAACGACGCGCCGATTGAGCCGCAAGAAAAAAACGCGGACCCTGTGGCTCCATACGTGGAAAATCGCGCGGGCTTGTGGGTATTTACTCCCGCCAAGCCGCTGGCCAAGGGCGACACGGTGAAAATTGGTTTTACATGGGACGGAATTTTTCCAAATGGTTGGACGCGCAACGGCGGCGGCACAAGCGAGTTTGTTTTGCCCAGCGGCGTTGTGTTGACAAGTTTTTCTCCAAGCATGTTGCCCAATGTTGGTTACGTGGAAGGCGTTGGTGTTGATGAGCGCAACGCCACCGATCCCAAGGAGCCCGAGCCCGACGCATGGAAGCGCATGAAAGATCCGGCGTTTGGTTCCGCGTGGGGCAGCAACGTGGTGATGCGCGTCACGGGTCCAGCGAACTGGCAGTTGAACGCGTGCGGCGAAGC
>CAIUGT010000125.1 GCA_903898755.1 uncultured bacterium
GCGCATTCGATCGTCATCCACCATGATCAGCAATCCATCGCGCTCCACCACCGGACGAACCTTTGCAAAATAAAGAGGAACCACCGGAATACCCTCGCGCAAAATATATTCCCACACATCAAGCTCCGTCCAATTGCTCAGTGGAAAAACGCGAATGCTTTCGCCCTTGGCCTTGCCAGCGTTGTACAAGTTCCATACTTCTGGTCGCTGGTTCTTTGGATCCCAGCGATGCATGTTGGTGCGGAAGGAAAATATCCGCTCCTTGGCGCGGCTCTTCTCTTCGTCGCGGCGCGCGCCACCAAAGGCAAGATCAAATTTGTGCAGATCAAGCGCCTGCTTCAGGCCTTCGGTCTTGGTGATGTGCGTATGCAGTTGCGAACCATGGTCAAAGGGATTGATGTCGCGCGCTATGGCCTCTGGATTCACATGCACAATCAAGCGCATGCCGCTTTGTTTGGCAATGAACTCGCGCATAAAATACATCTCTTGAAATTTCCAGCGCGTGTCCACGTGCATCAGTGGAAACGGAGGGGGCGCGGGGTAAAACGCTTTGCGCGCCAAGTGCACCATGACCGAACTGTCCTTGCCAACGGAATACAACATGACCGGATTTTCACTTTCGGCAACGGCCTCGCGAAGAATGTGAATGCTTTCCGCCTCCAACCGATCCAGATGGCTTTGTTGCGCGTTTCCATTGCGCGTCAATGGCGTGGGTTGATCAACATTCAGTACGGGCTGAAAATAAATCAGGTCCAAATGCACTTGATCTATTGCTGCGCACCTACGAGCCAGTGCCACCAAATTGCCTGAAGGAAAGAACGCAATCGGCTTGCCCACATGCGCTTGCAACTTGTGTAGCGCGCTCTCAATTTCCGCGCATGTTGAATCGGTATTCGCATCTCGCTTTTCATTGCTCTGATTTGAAGGAGATGGCTTGGTTTGTAGCGCGGCAATTTGTACAGGCTTTAATTTTTTTTTGGAAGTTGCGCCGTGCGTTGTGAATGCAGAATTGTGAGTGCTTGTTGCAAGCGGCACCCAAAAATTCGCGCCACGCGCGTCGTGGGCCACCAAGCAACTCGCGCCCGTTGGCAATGTGTGTAGTTGTCCGAACAACACCAGCCTTCGTTTGCCGCGCGCCTCATTGAATAACCAATCAAGCAACACTCGGTTAGGCGCGCGCCCGTGTTCATCGCGTAACTGGTCGGCGCTGAGTGTTTCTGGCAGAATGGAAAGTTCCTGCAGGCGTCTTTCTGCCGTGCGCTTGGTGTCGCAAAGCCCAAGCGCTTTCAAATGCGCAAATGCGGTATCCGTGTCCCACGCTTTCGGGGCGTCAAGGCCGTGCAATTGTGCTTTGGAAGAAGTGGTCATGGATCATGTATGGGTGAGCGGGGCGCCTGTGTCGCAATATGCTATTTGTACATAAATATCTTCTAAATATCTATATAAGTTTACTTTTTACTATCAAATATGATAAATTGCAGTTATGCGACAAGCTGCTTTGGACATCAAATTGGCTTCTGCCGCATGCGATATAGCCAAAAACGCTGGCAAAGCCATCTTGGAGGTGTATGCCCACGCCGACACCATTGCGGGCAAGAATATTGCGCACAAGGCGGATTCCAGCCCATTGACCGAGGCTGATTTGCGAGCGCATCACGTGATTGCGGGGGCGTTGCAATTGCTTACTCCTCACATTCCCATTGTCTCGGAGGAGGACGAGGCATCCCACGCTCATCGAAACGCGGGCGGGGAATTTTGGATTATTGATCCGCTTGATGGCACAAAGGAGTTCATCGCTCGCAATGGTCAGTTCACCGTGAACATTGCGTTGGTGCGCCAAGGTGCGCCGGTTCTTGGCGTGGTGTACGCGCCAGTACTTGACGAATTATTTTGGAGCGAGCCAGATTTGAACTCCAGCGCGGAAAGCGGCGCCAGCGTAAACATGCGCGCCCTGTCGCACATTGAAAATCAAACACATGTCATTCGGGTTTCAACACCCCAGCAGCAATTAGGAAAGCCAGTGCGCGTGTTGGCTAGTCGCAACCATATGAATGAAAAAACACAGGAATTTATTCGCGCGTTGGGCGCGCATGAACTTGTGCAAGCTGGCAGCTCACTTAAATTTTGCCGCATTGCCCAAGGTCTGGCAGATTGCTATCCGCGCCTTGGACCAACATGCGAGTGGGACACCGCCGCCGCGCAGGCCGTGCTTGAAGCCGCCGGCGGATTTGTTCGCACGCTGAACGGCGAGCGCTTGCTGTATGGAAAATCCCAAGTGCTCAACCCAAGTTTTGTTGCCAGTGCATGGCCCATTGGCTTGCCAGGATGGCCACATGATTGACGCCCCGTTCGCTTTAGCCGGCGCATTCACGGGATTTGTTGTTGGATTGACTGGCGTTGGTGGCGGTGCGCTCATGACGCCGATTTTATTGTTGTTGTTCGGCATCGCTCCACAAACTGCAATCGCAACCGACCTTTGGTTTGCGGCCATCACCAAAATAGCCGCCATGCAAGTGCACAACCGCGGCGCGGGCGTTGATTGGCAAGTGGTGCGAAGACTGTGGATGGGTAGCTTGCCCGTGGCAATAGTCGTTGTGGCTCTGGTTGCGTTTGGAACCAGTGTGGGCAATATGCAGTGGCTCACCAAATCCGTTGGCGTGGTTGTGCTCATCACCGTGTTTGGTTTATTGCTCTCACCAAAGTTGCGCTCGCTTGCGCGTGATCGCCGCGTCACGCAACCCGAGCACTTTAAAAAATTTCAACCCGCGTGGACCATTGCCGCGGGCGCGCTGCTGGGTTTACTTGTCGCGCTTACTTCCGTTGGCGCGGGCGCGCTTGGCACCGTGCTTCTGCTTGTGTTGTATCCGCTGCGCATGACCACGCATAAATTGGTGGCCACCGATATCGCGCACGCCATTCCACTGGCGCTGATCGCGGGCACGGGTTATTTATTCGCCGGCATGGTGGACGGTCGCATGCTGATCAGCCTGCTGTGCGGATCCATTCCCGCGACAATTGTTGCAAGTCTTTTGGCCCGCCGATTCTCATCGCGGTGGTTGCAAGTGTCACTGGCATTTGTATTGTTGGCCGTTGGCATTAAAACGCTCTTGTGATCTGGCAAGATGCGTCAGCATTGTTGTTTAGGTTTAGTAGCGGATTTAGAGCTAAAAATGCCCTATTTTACAAATAAAGTCTTATAACAACAAAGTGGCTCGCCTTGACTATGACTAAAAATATCTGCAAATTCCCAAACTAAAATTTGCGCGCGCTCGGTTTTGGGGCATCCTCTATTTATCTTTCTTTCCCTTACTTCGCTCTGAATCCCTTTTCCTTCAGGAGTTTGAAAAATGAATTTACGTACAGCATCATGTGTTGCAGCTGTTGCAGCCATTACATCTGTCCTTCAAGTGAACGCCAACCCTGGCGTGCTTTTCAGTGACGCCATTGGCGACATTGATGCCGGCCTTTCAACAGGCGGCGGAACGCTTGACCTTGTGTCAATGGAAGTTTCGCACACCGCGACTGACATTCAATTCAAGTTGACCGTGAACGGCAACATCGGCACCACCGATTGGGGCAAGTTCATGGTTGGTATTGCCAACAACAAAGGCTATGGCACCAGCACCAGCGATGGTTGGACTCGTCCAATTACCATGAGTGCAAATGGTGGCATGACCAATTGGTTTGGTTCATGGGTTGATAGCGGCGGCGGTGCTGAAAATCGCAGCAACCAAACATCTTGGGGCCTAACCGGAGCAACCTACATGGGCAACTTTGGCAACTTCGCCTTTGTGGCGGGTGCGCAAAGCACTATCACCTATGGCGTCTCAATCGCCAGCATTGGCATGTCGATCGGCGACACCTTCAGCTTTGACGCCTACAGCTCTGGCGGCGGCAGCGGTGACAGCGCCATTGACGCGCTTGCAAACCCAAATGTTGCTGTTGCAAGTTGGGGCCAAGCGTATGACTCTGGCGCTTCGAACAGTTTTTCATACACACTCACAGCGATTCCTGCTCCAGGCGCCATTGCGCTTGTTGGATTGGCTGGTTTAGTGGCTCGTCGACGCAAGGCTTAATTCATTTCGGTCATTACTTTCATGTGACTTCAAACCCCGGTGCGAGCAACCCTCGCATCGGGGTTATTCTTTGGCGACTTGTTTCCCATGAATATTCTTGGCCTATCAGCATTCTTTCATGACAGCGCCGCCGCCTTGGTGCGTGATGGAGAAATTGTGGCGGCCGCGCAAGAGGAGCGTTTCAGTCGCCGTAAACATGACGAGCGATTTCCAACGCACGCCGCGCGCTATTGCCTAAGTGAAGCCGGCATTGACGCCAGCCAACTTGACGCGGTGGTGTTCTATGAAAAGCCGCTGCTGAAATTTGAGCGCATCTTGGAGACATCGCTGGCGTTCGCGCCGCGCGGGTTTGGTTCTTTTCTGCGCAGCATGCCACAGTGGCTGCAAAAAAAACTTCATCTTCCGCGGGAAATCGACGCGGGCTTGGGCGGCAACTACACCGGTCCCATTGTGTTCACCACGCACCATGAGTCGCATGCCGCAAGCGCGTTCTATCCAAGTCCATTTTCAAGCGCCACCATTCTTACGCTGGATGGTGTTGGTGAATGGACCACCGCAAGTTGGGGCGTGGGCAACGGCAACACCATCACGCTGCACGAGGAGTTGCGATTTCCACACTCGCTTGGTTTGCTCTACAGCGCGTTCACTTTTTATTGCGGCTTTCGCGTGAATAGTGGTGAATACAAATTAATGGGATTGGCGCCGTTTGGTCAGCCGCGCTACGCCAATATGATTCTTGAAAAAATCATGCGCTTGAATGATGACGGTTCATTCTGGCTTGATCAACGCTATTTTAATTACTGCGCCGGTTTTACCATGACTAGCCGCGCCTTTCATAATTTGTTTGGCGGTCCGCCGCGCAATCCTGAAAGCCGTCTTACGCAACGCGACATGGATTTGGCGGCCAGTATTCAGGCCGTGACCGAGGAAATTGTGCTGCGTATGGCAAGATATGTGCATGCAAAAACCGGCCAGCGCAATTTGTGTTTGGCCGGTGGCGTGGCGCTGAATTGCGTGGCCAACGGTCGCGTGCTTCGCGAGGGACCATTTGAAAAGTTGTGGATTCAGCCGGCGGCGGGTGATTCTGGCGGGGCGTTGGGCGCGGCACTTTTGCATTGGCACGGCGATCAACCTGGACATTTGGGCAACGCGCGTCACGCGCAACCCACGGACTCACAGCGCGGATCCTATTTGGGGCCAGCGCACAGCGACGCCAACATTTGCGGCGCGCTTGACGCGCTTGGCGCCGTGTATGAAAAACTACACGAGGATGAGTTGGTCCAAGCCATCGCGGCGGATCTTGCGGATGGAAAAATAGTGGGGCACTTTTTTGGTCGCGCTGAATATGGGCCGCGCGCGCTTGGGCATCGCTCCATTCTGGGTGATCCGCGCGACGCCACAATGCAGCGGCGCATGAATGTGGCGATTAAGTTTCGTGAATCGTTTCGGCCATTCGCGCCCGCGGTGTTGGCGGAAAAACAAAGCGAGTGGTTTGATTTGCAAGCCGACAGTCCATATATGTTGTTGGTCGCGCCCGTGGCCAAGCAACACGTGCTTGCGCCAGAGCCCAACGCGCCAAAGGTTGCTGGCATTGATTCGCTCAAGCAAATTCGCAGTGTTGTTCCGGCCATTACCCACGTGGATTTTTCGGCGCGCGTGCAAACCGTGCACGCCCATACATCACCGCGATTTCACGCCATTTTGCAGGCATTTGAGCGGCGCACGGGTTGTCCGGTGTTGGTGAACACCAGTTTCAATATTCGCGGCGAACCCATTGTTCACGATCCTGGCGACGCCTATCGCTGTTTCATGTTCACCGACATGGATGTGTTGGTGGTGGGCAACCAACTCTTGCGCAAACAAGCGCAACCTTCCATGCCAGGCGCCGAGGCATACAAGCGATCTTTCAAACCAGATTGATGCATGAACACATGTATGCTTGACCTACTCACGCACCACTTGATGCAGGAACTCACCCATGCGACGACGATCATTTCTTTCTGAACTCTTCAGCTTCGTGATTTCTCACAAGACCTACTTGTTAATTCCAATTATTGTGGTTCTGCTTTTGGTGGGCGCGTTGATTATTTTGGGCGGAACAAAAGCCGCGCCATTTATTTACACGTTGTTTTAAGTCTCGCGGTTGGAAGAATTGTTTGAATGATTGCGGTTAGGAATGTCGCCGTTGAAAATGTCGCTGGCTATGGCTCAACAACTACTCGTGGAGCGCGCAACTTGATTATTGTGAATTGGAAACCCAACTCAAACGAACTTCGCCGCTGGGCCGTTATGACCAGCGTTGCGTTGGCTTGCGTTGGCTCGTTATTTTATTTTGTGAATTGGGGAGTGTTCGCCAAAGCGCATGGTTTAGCGCCTATTTTGTGGGGCTTTGGCGCCTTCGCGTTGTTGACCGCGGGCACGGGCACTCGCATTGGTCTGCCCGCCTATTGGATGTGGATGACATTTGTGTGGATCATGGGCACGCTGATTGGCACGGTAGCTTTGGCGATTGTTTTTTTCCTAGTGGTCACGCCGCTCGGCCTTCTATCGCGCGTCATGGGCCGCGATAAGTTGCTTGTTCGCAACAGCGCCGCGCCATCTATGTGGAAGCCGTTGCCAAGCAAGCCGCACGATCCCTTGCGCCAGTTTTAATTTCGTTGCAGCATGTCTATTCATTACGAGCACGCCAATCATGACGTCAACCACAACATCAACTACAACGCCAACAATTACTCCCGCTAGGCGCCGAGTATTTATTCTGATCACCATCGCGCTTCCATTTATTGCGCTGGCGGTGGTTGAAATTGCGCTGCGACTCTTTGGCTTTGGCGGCTATCCGCCATTTATTCGCTCGGTGGGCACGCTGCCCCAGGGCGAGCAATTGTGCATCGTTGAACCCGCGGCCAGCAAGCCTTATTTCTTTGCCAATCCAACGCGGCCCGGCTACGCGGAGCAAAGCAGTTTTATAATGCCCAAGCCCAAGGACACGCTGCGCATTTTTCTAATTGGCGAAAGTGCGGCCAAGGGATATCCGCAGCCGCGCAATTTGGCCATGAGTGAATTTCTGCAGACCATGCTGGGTGATGTTCTGCCGCAAAAGCGCGTGGAGGTGATCAACCTTGGCACAACGGCCGTGGCCAGCTTTCCATTGGTGTATCAAGTGCAAGACGCGCTGCGCTATCAGCCGGATTGGTTGGTGTTTTATGTTGGCAACAATGAATTTTTTGGCGCCTACGGAACGGCATCTATCAATGCGGCGGGAACAATGCCGCTGTGGGCGTTGAAACTTATGCGTGCGGCGCGCGGCTTGGCGTTGGTACAGGCTGTAGAGAGTGTTGTGCGCGCGGGTGCTGACGAAAACAGAACGTTGATGGAGCAAATGATCGGGCAAACTTTTATCGCGTGTGACTCGCCGTTGCGTGAGGCCGCCGCCCGAAACTTGCAGGCGAATTTAGGCGACATGTTGGACCAGGTGAAGGCGGCGGGCGTGGCGGCGTTGGTGTGCACCACCGCAAGCAATGAATCTGGTTTAGCGCCGCTGGGTCAAGACGATGTGTCCAATCTTTCCGGCGCGTCGCAACAAGAATTCAATGAACTGCTTCGGCAGGCTGCTGCAGGCTGCTGCATGCAATCGGCGCAAGTGGTGGAATTGCTTGGCAAAGCCGCGCTTCTTGCGCCACGCAGCGCGTTGACACAATTCATGTTGGCCAACGCGCAAGCCAACGCCGGTGATCTTGTGGCGGCGCGCAAGGCATTTTTGTTGGCGCGTGATTTGGACACCATGCCGTGGCGGCCCATCTCCGTAACGGAGCAGGCCATCCGTGACACCGCCGTGGCGCACGGTGTGTTGCTGTGTGATATTGCATTCAAGTTTCGCAACATGAGCGCGCGTGGCGCAACAGATTGGGAATTACTTGATGACCACGTACATCCATCGTTACAGGGACAAGTACAAGCCGCGCGCGCCATGGCGCAAGATGTTGCGCTGGCTATCGCCCACACGAATGGGTTGGCAAATACAGCAGCAAATGCAACTACAAACGCAACTGCAAACGCAACGGCTCCCACGCCAATCCCTGCGCAGTCTGGTGCCTCCATCACATCGCTGAATGATCCTTCCAATTGGAACACATACGCGCAGCGCCTTGGCAGCAATCCATTTGACACCTACCGCGTCAATCACACGCTTCGCACGTTGTTTGGCATTGGCTTTATGAAAAATAATAATAAGCAAGCCTTTGATCGATATGAAAGCGCGTGCAAAAACTTCGAGTCCACATTGTCGCCCAGCATGCTGGAAGCGGCGCGCGAATGGCAAACCAGCAAGCCCCATGCGGGCGGAATGCGGCCATTGACTGGCATGGAAGCGCGTGTGTTGTTACGCGAGAATAAAACTGAGCAGGCACTTGCGCTCTATCAAATTGCGCAGACGCAAGTTCCCAATTACACATCGTGGAAGTTGGAATACATTTATTTCACCTTGGCGTGTCAGGAACGTTTGGCGCAGCAGCAATTCAAGGACTCCACCGCGCTTGTAAATGCGCAGGGGGCTTCCGCAGCCGCGCCTCCAAGCACGCAGACCAATATCAACTCCGCGCCCGTAAACTTTCTTACAGAATCCCAATTGCAGCAAGCCGCTGATGGAATTGCCGAGGGCAACTTTTTATTGCGCCAAGGTTTTTCCGAATCTGGCTTCACCGAGCGCTATGTTGGACGTCTTCACCAACTTCGTGGAGAGTGGTCGCAGGCCATTTCATATTTACTTGCGGCGCGACCGCGCATGGCCGCGGAGGACTTGGTGGCCTGCGATCAAGCGTTATTTATGTCGTATATAAAAACTGGCAACACCTCCGCCGCACGGCAGCTGGTCAATGAAGGCATAGAAAAAAGCGGTCGATTTGCGCCCGTATATCAACAATTGCGCAGCCAACAATGAATTCAATGTCAATTCATGCGATTTCATGACCGAACATCATGGGTGACGGCGTTTCCAAGGCGAAACTAGTTTTTTAAAATTAAGGAACGCAATCAGGAAGGTGCGAAATTGAGTTGGCAATAATAGATGAATAAAGTATCCTTTATTCTTAATTAATCTATTTTTCAGAAAACTTATTTTCGTAGGAGTCAGAAGAATGTTTCAAATCACATTGTCGGGGTTCCTCTCGGCCTTTGTAATTTCCGCTGCGCCGTTCGGTGGAGTCGTCCCTGGCTCCATACATGAAGATGCAACGACAGCGGCCTTGCGGGCTGAACTTGATCTTCTGCACAAATCACTTGAGCAAGTTCAAGTTGAAAACCAAGCGAACAAACAAGCGTTGACAATCAACAATCAAGAACTTTCTGAACTCAAATCACAGAATGGCGACAAGTGGCTCACCCAAGAGCGTGCAAATCAAATCCGCGGAGTTGTGCAGGATGTCATGAGCGACGCTCAATCGCGCGCAAGTTTACAGACCGCAGGCGCGACATCTGGTTACGACAAGGGATTTTTTATTGCAAGTCCAGATGGCAATTTCAAACTTATGATTGGTGGACAAATGCAAGTGCGTTACGCGCTCAGTCGTTTAAGCAGCAGAAGTTTGAACGATTGGAATGCTCCCAGCACTGGCAAAAATATCCAAATTGAACGCGCCGCGTATGGATTTGAGTTGCGGCGCATGAAGGTTGAATTTTCAGGACACGTGATTGATCCAAGTTGGACTTTCAAGGTGACCACGGTGTATGTCAATCAGACCGCGACTCAAAATTCGGCGGGTGTTGGTGGCATTACACCGATCGCAGGGCTTGAGGAAACATGGATCAACAAGGATCTTGGTGGCGGACTTGGTGTGCGTGTTGGACAGTTTAAAAGCCCATTTAATCGGGAAGAATTGGTCACTTCACGTCATCAATTATGTGTTGAACGGTCGCTCGTGAACATGCTGTTCACAACAAAGTTAACCCAGGGCATCATGCTTACGGCCCGGGGTGAAAATTTTTCTGCTGCATTCTCATTCAATGATGGCGGCAACGACGGCAACACGTCGACTGTTGATGGAAACACAAACATATCGTATGGGTACACGCAATATGCAATGACCGGACGCGCTCAATATCTTGCGTTTGGAAATTGGAAACAGTTTGACACGCTCACGAGCGCGCGCGGCGATGCACAAGGCTTGTTATTTGGCAGCGCGTTCAATTGGCAACGCGGTGGCGTATCAAATAACACAACGCCAACCAATGGCAACGGGGATGTCGCCATGTTTTCTTGGACCGCCGATGCAAATTGGATGTTGAGTGGTGCGAATATTTTTGGCGCGATCTACGGCAACACCGCAACCAGCGCGGCAGATGGCGGCATTCCACTGACAAACGTTGGCAGTTCAGTATTTACATATGGTTCCACGTTGCAGGCTGGTTACTACGTAAGCGATGATGTTGAAATGTTTGGGCGTTTCGAGTGGTACGACACTTTGAGCAACGGTTCAAATGGACAGGCGTATGTTGCCCCTGGCGCCGTTGTGCCTGCAGTCGGCATTGCTTCTATTCCCTCCAATCCGTTTTTTGCTCAGCACAACACCATCTATACGACAGGTTTGAATTGGTATCTCGGTGGAAAATCTCTCAAGGTGACAACTGATTGCGGATATTCGGTGAATGGCGTGATGTTCACGAATGGGTTCTATGGTCAGGCCATATCAAACGCAAATTATCGCCAAGATTCTGGCGTCAATAACGGCGGGCAGTGGGTTTTTCGCTGTCAGTTGCAGTTGCTTTTTTAAGGCATAGAAAGGTGTTTCATTGTGAACGACACAGCATCGCTTCATTGGAAAACTGGCAGTAGCGAGCCCGCACATGAGTCCAGTGTCAGCAAAATTCAATCGTCTATTTCAGCGCAAGAAAACATACACGCTCTTCAATCAAGCGCCTCCGAGTTGGGTTGGAGCAAGTCCTTGCGCCACCGTCCCTATGAAGATGTTCAGGCCCTGATCACTGGCACTCTGTTCTCGGCTTTTGGTGTTGTCATGTTTAGCAACGCAGGGCTAGTCACCGGTGGCACAGCGGGTCTGGTGTTCTTAATTCATTATTCGACAGGATGGAATTTTGGTTTGATATTTTTTCTAATCAACCTTCCTTTTTACGCGCTCGCTTGGAAACGCATGGAAAAAGCGTTCATGTTGAAAACATTTATATCGATTGGATTGGTTTCGATGCTGGTGAATGTTTTACCCGAGTTTGTTCGTTTTAAAGAACTGTCGCCCGTGCTTGCAGCAATTCTGGGTGGTTTATTCATGGGTATGGGCATGCTTATTTTGTTTCGTCATAGGGCCAGTTTGGGTGGATTCAATGTGCTGGTGTTGTATTTACAAGAAAAATATCGGTGGCGTGCCGGTCGCGTTCAAATGTTATTTGACAGCCTGATTGTGCTGAGTTCAATGGCTTTGGTCAGTTGGCAACAATTCGCTTTGTCGGTATTGGGCGTGGTGATTTTAAACCAAACATTAGCCACCAACTACAGGGCGGGGCGCTATTCAACGCTGTAATTGAAACCAAGCGGTACTGTCATGTTTTCATAATCCAAATTCGTATGTGCTCGAAACTGAATGAGGTATAACCATGGTGTTCACGCCACACTTATCAGAAAGGGTAGAACCAATGTCCGTCAAGAAAAAAACTAAATCACTGCACAAATTAAATTCGCGCTCGACCGTCAAAGTAAAGCCATCCAAAGAAGTTTCCTCACTGCCTGAAACTTTCAAGAAATTTGCAGCACGCTTTCCAGAATTAACCAGTGCCCATGAAAAAATGGGCAAATCAATTTCTGTTGCAGGTTCGCTTTCAAAGCGAGAGCAAACTCTTGTCAAGATTGGATTGTGTGTTGGCGCGGGCATGGAGTCGGCGTTGCGCAGTCATGTTCGACGTGCTTTGCAGGGTGGAATTTCGGTTCGTGAAATAGAGCACGCAGTTGCTCAGGCCATGACCACGCTTGGATTTCCGCGCACGGTACAGGCATGGAGTTGGGCGCACATTCAAATTGAACGCAGCGCGCGCGGCACTCTTTAAGAAGCGAAAGCTCGCCCATTATATAAAGTCCGAATAATTACACTGATTTTGATCAATTTTATAAGTATTGAGTAAAATAATCAGGAATCCGCCTTGCAAGCAAGAGCTCACCCGCTACAATTTAAGAGAATAATATCTTTTTATCTGTATATAAAGAGTCAGAATAAGTTTGCCGTCAATACAACTTTTTGAAAGGTCGCACATGGAACCAATTACTTTAACGCCCGCAAATTCCGTGGGTCAATGGGCTGCTTCTTCGCCGGCCGCTGCCCGCACCCTAGCTGACATTGGTCTTGATATTTGCTGTGGCGGAAAACGTGCGCTGCTCGATGCGTGCCGTGAAAAAAATATGGATCCATCCGATGTGGTGCAAAAAGTGTGCGCGGCACAAAATGCGCGCCAGGCTGATGGAGAAAGTGATCCAGCTCTCATGCCATTAGCAGAGTTAACACAGCACATTGTGGATACGCATCATGCGTATTTGCGACAAGCGTTGCCTCGTATCGAATATTGGATAGAAAAAATGGTCAAGGCTCATGGCGACAAGAATCCATCTTTCAGCGAATTGCTTGAGGTGTTTAAGGGTTTGCATATTGAAATGCAAACACACATGGACAAAGAGGAAAATATTTTGTTCCCAATGGCGGCGGCTATGGAATGCGGTATTCGACCCGCAATGAATTTAATGTATCCCGTGGCGTGCATGGAGCAAGATCACCAAGAAGCTGGTTTGGCTCTTGCTCGGATCAAGGAACTCACAAGAAGTTTTTCTGCACCGCCCAACGCGTGCACGACATGGCGAGCAGCCTATTCAGCATTGGCAGAATTAGATGCAGACATGCACCGCCATGTTCATAAAGAAAATAATGTTTTATTTCCACGCATTATTGAAATGCAAAAAATGAATTGAACACTGCTCAAGTTGAAAATTGAAATCAAAACAAGAACGCATATGAACAAGCCTTTACCAATGGTTTCCCGGAGAAACTTTCTAAGCACTCTTGCCGCCACAAGCATTAGTTCGTTGGCTATCAGTAGGCATGCAATGGCTGCCATTGGCGCATTGACGCCCATGGATGTCGCCAATCCATTAGCCGCATATCCAAACCGTGATTGGGAAAAGGTGTATCGCAATCTGTATAAACATGACTCTTCATTTGTGTTCATGTGCGCGCCCAACGACACGCATAATTGTTTGTTGCGGGGATTTGTGAAGAACGGCGTGGTGACTCGTATTGGCCCAAGTTGGGGCTACAACAAGGCCACCGATCTAGCAGGAAATAAAGCAAGCGCGCGTTGGGATCCGCGATGTTGTCAAAAAGGAATCGCGCTTGCCAGAAGATTTTATGGCGACCGCCGCATTAAAGAACCATTAGTTCGTCAAGGAATGCTTGATTGGCTTCAAGCGGGCAAGCCGCGCGGTACTGATGGAGCCATCGATCCGAAATATTTAAAGCGTGGCCACGATTCATTTGTGCCAGTGACTTGGGAAAAAGCGTTCGAAGCGACCGCTGAAACAATGGTGGACATTGCCAAGACCTACAACGGAAAACAAGGCCAAGAAAAATTACTTGCGCAGGGATATGACCCGCTCATGGTTGAAACAACAGGCGGCGCGGGCACGCAAGTGATGAAGTTTCGTGGCGGTATGCCGCTCCTTGGATTGACGCGCGTGATGGCGCAGTACCGTCTTGCCAACAGCATGGCGCTTTTGGACAGCACGTTGCGCGGAGTCGGCCCCGACCAAGCGGTTGGTGCGCGCGGCTTTGATAATTATTCATGGCACACGGATCTTCCGCCAGGACACCCAATGGTCACTGGTCAGCAGACCAATGATTTTGATTTGTGCATGGTTGAACACAGCAAAATGGTGATTGTGTGGGGCATGAATTGGATCGCAACCAAAATGCCGGACAGTCATTGGCTGACGGAAGCCAGAATGAAGGGCACGAAAGTTGTTGTGATTGCTTGCGAATATTCCGCCACGGCAAACAAGTCAGACGAGTTGATTGTTGTGCGGCCTGGAACCACGCCCGCGCTTGCGCTTGGATTGGCGCAAGTCATCATGAGTGAAAAACTCTATGACGACGCTTTTGTGCGCCGCCACACGGATCTACCGCTATTGATTCGTTTGGATAACGGAAAAATGTTGCGCGCCGCGGAGGTGTTCCCTGGATATCAAGCCGCGGTATTGACCAATGGAATCACCGTAGTCAAAACAGGTGAAAAACCACCAAGTACGTTGGAGCAATCGGGTGCGTTTGTGTCGCAGGAAAAACGAGCGGAGTGGGGCGACTATGTTGCTTATGACGATGTGGCCAAAAAGCCAGTGGCGGTGAATCGCGACCAGGTTGGTGACAAGGCAAACGCGCTTCCCAAAGGGTTGGCGTTGGACATTCGCACAAAAATAAAGTTGGCCGATGGCGGAGAAGTGGAATGCGCCACCGTTTGGAACGCCACCAAGCAAATGCTTGACAACGCGTACACGCCCGATTCCGTGGAGAAATTAACGTGGGCCAAGGCGGAGGCCATTCAAAGCTTGGCGCGACAAATTGCGGACAACGCTGGCGGCGTTGCTTTCGCATGCGGCATGGGTCCCAATCAGTTCTTCAACAGCGACCTGAAGGACCGCGGCGTGTTTCTTGTTGCCGCGCTCACTGGCAATGTTGGTAAAAAAGGCGGAAATGTAGGCAGTTATGCGGGTAATTATCGCATTGCCTATATGAGCGGCTTGCCGCAGTACATCTTGGAAAATCCATTTGATATTGAACTTGATCCCACAAAGCCAGCGCGCTCCAAGCGTTATTGGAAACCTGAAAGCGTTCATTACTTCAACCACGGCGACATGATTTTGCGCAAAGGCAAAGCTGTGTTGACAGGCAAGACGCATTTGCCAACGCCGACAAAGTCAGTGTGTGTTTCCAACTCCAACAGTTTGATTGGAAATGTAAAGGGGCACTATGACTTTGTTATTAACACATTGAAGCGCGTGGAATTGATCGCCATCAATGAGTGGTGGTGGACCGCTTCCTGCGAATATGCGGATGTTGTATTTCCTGTCGATAGTTGGGCGGAGTTTCGCTATCCAGACATGACCATGTCGGTCACGAATCCGTTTGTGCAAGTGTTTCCAACTTCTCCGTTGCCGCGCATTCACAACACGCGCGGAGATATTGAAGTGGCGAAGGGTCTTGGCGAAGCCATTGGAAAACTGACAAATGATTCTCGGCATGCGGACTATTGGAAATTCATCAATGAAAAAGATCGCGCGTTGCCTTATTTGCAACGCATGATGGATCAGTCCAACGCCATGCGTGGTTACAAAATTGAGGCCTTGGAAAAGAATGCGGAGCTTGGCATTCCGGCGATTCTGAACACGCGCACTTATCCAAAGTATTCAAGCTTTGAGCAAATTGAGGAGTCAAAGCCGTGGTATACAAAAACTGGTCGTTTGGAATTTTATCGCGAAGAAGCTGAATTCCAAGATGCCGGAGAGAACGTGGTCATTCATCGCGAGCCGATTGACTCCACTCCATACGATCCGGCTTCATTGGTGTCGGCGCCACATCCATTGTTGCGGCCCAAGTCACCAGAAGATTATGGAACAAAAACTTCCGATCGCGACGCTGATTCGCGTCAAGCACGGCATGTGATTTACACCACTGATGAGTTGCTTCAAACAGCGCATCCCTTGACCGAGCATGATCCGAATTATCGATTTGTTTTTCACACGCCAAAATATCGCCATGGAGCACACAGCACTCCCGTTGATCTAGACATTATCGCGGTTTGGTTTGGTCCCTTTGGCGACATGCATCGCCGCGACAAGCGAATGCCATTTGTGAATGAGGCATACGTAGATATCAATCCCCTTGATGGCAAGTCGCTTGGTGTTGAGGATGGTGATTATGTTTTCATTGACGCCGATCCGCACGATCGACCGTTCAAAGGTTGGCAAAATAATCCAGAGGGATACGCCGTGGCGCGTTTGATTGCGCGCGCCCGTTATTACCCAGGCACGCCGCGTGGAATTACACGCATGTGGCACAACATGTATGGCGCAACATTTAGTTCCGTGGCGGCGGCGAAGGTGCGAGCGGATGGTTTGGCAAAATCCAAGGATACGAATTATCAAGCCAGTTTCCGCTCTGGTTCGCATCAAAGTTGCACGCGTGGTTGGCTCAAACCAACATGGATGACGGATTCATTGGTGGTGAAGGAGTTGCTGAATCAAGGCATTACTCAAGGATTTGTTCCTGACGTGCATTGTCCGGTCGGTGCTCCTCGTGAATCAATGGTGCGCATCACCAAGGCGGAAAATGGCGGACTCGGTGGCGAAGGAATTTGGTCACCAGAGACTCTTGGATATCGCCCCACGTATGAAAGTGACGCGATGAAAAAATTTATTCTTGGAGGATTTGTGACTCGTTCATTCATGGCGAATGTCACAAGCCCGCTTGTTGTTCCAATCACAAAAATTACTTCTCCAATGTAAGAAGCCACCATGCCAAAGATTTTCAATAAACAGATTGATCGTGAAATGGATTATCCGTACGAAACCTCGCCACCGAAGCGGCAGGTGGCGTACATATTTGACACCAACAAATGTATCGCGTGTCAGACCTGCACCATTGCGTGCAAGACATGTTGGACATCCGGCCGCGGGCAAGAACATATTTTCTACAACAACGTGGAGACCAAGCCATACGGAAGTTATCCAATGGGTTGGGATACAAAATTGCAAGAGCAGCGTGTGCAGGTGACGTGGAACAACAAGCGTTTAGAGTCGCCAACTATTTTCGAAGGCAATTCACCCAATTCTCCGCCAGATGGTTGGCGGCCAACAAGTGAGGATTATGCGCATCCCAATCATGGTGAAGATGACATCTCTGGCATCATCGAGAAGACCGCGCACTTTGCAGGTGAGCACCCCATGTGGATGTTTTATTTGGCGCGCATTTGTAACCATTGCACAACTCCCGCGTGCCTGGCGGCTTGTCCGCGCAAGGCCATTTACAAGCGTGAAGAAGATGGCATTGTGTTGGTGGATCAGGAACGCTGCCGTGGATATCAAGAATGTGTTCGCGCGTGTCCATATAAGAAAGTTTTTTACAACGCAGTGAGTCGCGCCAGCGAAAAATGCATTGGCTGTTTTCCGCGTGTGGAGCAAGGCTTGCAGGCTTTGTGCGTGGAAGGCTGTATTGGGAAAATCCGCATGCATGGTTTTATTTCAACGCAGACACCTCCGCGCGAGGACAATCCGCTTGACTACATCATTCACATTCGAAAGTTGGCGCTTCCGCTGTATCCACAATTTGGAACTGGTCCAAATGTCTATTACGTGCCGCCGATCCATGTACCGATTGGGTTTTGTGAGCAACTCTTTGGTCCAGGTGTGGAGGAGTCTGTTTCGTTGTATCGCAAACTGAAAGACGATCCAAAATTGCTTGGAGCATTGTTCCTGTTTGGTTCCACCGATCACATCATTGAGCATTTTGAGGTGAAGGACCAAGTTGCAATTGGTTGGAATGCCAAAGGTGATGAAGTTTCTCGCGTTCCATTCACTGAATACACCTATGTGCGCCCACACCATGACAAAGAATTTCAGGTGTACAGGCATAACACGGCTTGATTGCACAGCATGTTTTACTTTTGAAATAAGGAATTCACATGACATACAAAAATACTTTAAGCAGCAAACGAATGCTTCCGCTGCACGGATTGGCGGGCGCGGTGTTTTTGGTGATTGCGGCGGCGTTTGTTTGGCGCATGCCATCCAATTCCAAAGCCACAGATACCACGAAAGATATTGTGGCGGTCAGTCCATTACATGTGACAAAAATCGCAACCCTTGGTGCGCCGGATCCAACGGCTTCCTATTGGAAATCCGCGACCGTTGCGGTGGTTCCATTGCTTCCGCAAACAATCACCAAGCCCACAATTGAAAAATCGGAAATACATTCAATGGAAGTCCAGGCCGTGAGTGACGGGACAAATATTGCATGGCGACTTGCGTGGGCGGATCCCGAGGCCGACTCCGCGGTGGATTCTGGAAAATTTTCAGATGCGTGCGCCATTCAATTTCCAATTGGAACCAATACAAATTTAATGATGGGTCATGGTGGCGAAGTTGAGATTTTCTTGTGGAAAGCGATTTGGCAGCGAGATGTGAATCTTGGATTTCAAGATATTCGCGACCTGCATCCAAATGCATGGACCGATTTGTATTGGTTTTCCAAAGGTGGACTTGAAACAAATATAAAAGACGCGTTCGCGGATCCGCGAGCCAAGCAATGGATGATTGCGTTGACCGCGGGAAATCCAATGAGTCAAATGGATCGCAAACAACCTTGCGAAGAATGCACGGCGAAAGGCTTCGGAACAATCGCCACACAGGCACAGCAATCATCACAAGCTGTTGGTGTCTGGGCTGGCGGGCAATGGGCCGTTGTTTTTCAACGACCCCTTCGCACAGAAGATGTCACGGATTATCAATTTGGACTTCACGCATCAGAGTTTGCGCTTGCTGTCTGGCAAGGTAGCGCCAAGCAAGCTGGCGGTCGCAAGCAATTTTCTGGATGGGTTCCATTTGAATTGCTAAACGGAAATATCAAATGAACGACTCGATCAAATCCTATGCCACAGCCGATCTTTTGATGCTTCTGACAAGCGCGATTGCTGGAAAGCAATCAGAGGATCAAAATCCAAGCCATGATGAACTGCAGGAGTTGGTTCGTTATGCGCAATTGCCAGACGATGTGATAGGCCCCATGCACGAAGCGCTGCGCGCATTTTATGAAGCGCCTGCGAATGAATTGCATATGGAACGAGGCAGATTGTATTCGGCGGCGCAAGCGTGTCCGCCATACGAGGCCGCGTATGTGCGCCGCGACAAGGGTGCATTACTAGCGGATATCGCTGGATTTTACCATGCATTTGGTTTGCATTTGGATGAGCAGGTCCATGAACGTCCCGACCATATTGTGATGGAATTGGAATTTCTTGCGTTGGCATTTGTCATGCTTGGAAATGCGCAAAAAGATGAAAACAGCGATGGTCTGGCGGTGTGTTGGCACTCCATTGCATTGTTTGCCAACGAACATCTTGGTGAGTGGATTGAATCGTTTGCCACAGTGCTCAGCGCGACAAGCACGGATGACGTGCATCCACGTATAGCCCATGCGGTTGGAGTTTTCTGGGAAGCCTTGCGCGAGCGGGAGTGTTGGTCAAAACCAAGTTGCCCTGGAATTGCTCCAGATATTCAGAACAAAAGTGAACATGACAGTCAATGGGATTGCGTTGGCGCCCAAGAACATGTTTGTGAAAAGGAGATTCAATCATGAGTGAAGAAGATCATCAATTTTCCCAAGCACAGCAGGCAACTCACCCCGCGCGGAAAATTGTCTTTGGCAGCCTGATTAGCTTAAGTGTTTTGCCCATTGCAATGCTGCTTATTGCCGTGCTGTGGAGCGTAAAGCCAATGATTAAACAGTCATCTGCGCAAAATGATACGGCGCAAGAAAGTGCGGCCACCAACGGACATGTGAAAGGTGCGCTGATTAATTTTGCGACATGCGCAACGTGCCACGGCGTGAATGGTGAAGGAAATGCAAAAATGCATGCCCCGCGAATAGCGGATCTTCCGCCTTGGTATGTAAAAGCGCAACTAGAAAAATTTCAAAACGGTTTACGCGGCGTGAATCCAACTGATGTCTATGGCCAGACCATGCGGCCAATGGCGATGCAAGTGCAGGATGTGGACGCGATGGCGAAGATTGTCTCCGATTTAGAGGGACATCGCGGACGATTTGCGCCCACGGGACCAGTCATTACAGGCAATGTTGATCATGGTCGAGTTTTATATGCACAGTGCGTGGCTTGTCATGGCGTAAATGGCTTGGGTGAGCGTGGCGTGAAAAGTCCCACTATTGCGGGGCAAGAAAGTTGGTACGTGCAACAACAGTTAATGAATTTCCGAAGTGGTACGCGTGGAATTTCTACTGCGGACCGGGAGGGAAATTTAATGAGGATCATTGTCGCTCCTCTCAGTGATGCAGACATCGCTGACTTGGCGATTTTTGTGAACGCAATGGGTAACAAAAAAACTGTGACACCACAATGAACAAAGTTACTGGCGTGCCACACACATTTCATATACCGGTGATGGGTTTGGCCTACACCATTGATACCCCGATCAAGGTCGCGCGATTTGGAATTGCGTCTGTGATTTCGATTATCGAAGATCGATTGGTAGAGATGATGAGAAGTTATTACTACCCCACACTCAACTTGGAATATAAACCCATTTCGGGACACGAGGACGATTCTCGAGCAAAACGAATCACTGATTATTTAAATCTGGTGAACACGATTGTGCAGGGCCAATTTGAAAAATTAAGAAACGCAACGTTTGAGGCTGGTTCTGAAATCGTAAAATATTTTGAATTGCTTCCCGACGACAGCTCTTTGAAATTGTTGTACCGAAAAATGATGCGGTGTAGCGACGAGCTTGAAAAGTTGGAAATGGCGAATTTTTTACGCAAGCACATGCGTCCCGGAAGCATTGATGTGAACATCATGACAAAATTGGATCGGGAAAAGTATGTCAAAAATGGCGATGGGGTTGTGAAAGAAGATGCTTCGGATGCGGTGGCGGCGCTTCGTGGATACGCAAAAAGCGACCTTTCAAATTCATCGGTCATTTTTTCGGCTGGGATCAATCCAAGACTTTTTAATTACTTGGCCAGCCGCAAGGAATTCGAAATGAACTCGGACGGTGAATTCACAAAGAAAGTTGTTGTGAAGGTGAGTGATTATCGTTCTGCGTTGATACAGGGGAAATATCTTGCCAAGCGCGGTATTTGGGTTAGTGAATTCAGAATTGAATCCGGACTGAATTGTGGCGGGCACGCATTCGCGACCGATGGTTTTTTGCTTGGCCCAATTCTTGAGGAATTTAAAACCAAGAAGCAAGAACTCATTGACACGTTGTTTCAAACATACGGCATTTCAATTTTGAAAAAGGGCTCCGTGCAATGTGAGCAAGCTCCTCCAATTCGAATTTCGGTGCAAGGCGGAATTGGCACCCGTGATGAGGATCTTTTTTTACACCAGTATTACAAGGTCCAAAGCACCGGATGGGGAACCCCATTTTTACTAGTGCCCGAAGCGACAACGGTTGACGAAGCAACCTTGAAACTATTAAGCGCCGCGCAAGAAAAAGATATCGTGTTGAGCCATAACTCACCATTGGGGGTTCGTTTTTATTCGCTCAAGGGAACGACGGCCGACGCGGAAAAATCATTTCGTATTTGCACTGGAAAACCGGGAAGTCCCTGCACCGAAAAACATTTGGCATTCAACACGGAATTCACAAATGAACCTATTTGCACGGCTTCTCAAAAATATCAAAAACTTAAAATCGAGCAGTTGCACACATTTCAATTGCCTCAACTCGAACATCAATCCCGTTTGAATTCCATATTGGGTAAGGAATGTCTGTGTGTTGGACTGAGCAATTCCGCGGCAATTACTTACAACAAGGTGTTCATAAAAAAATTAAACGCCGTCACGATTTGCCCAGGTCCAAACATTGTTCATTTTTCCAAAGTGGTATCGCTGCGAACCATGGTTAATCATATTTACGGAAGAGGCAAAAGTTTGGTTTCTCCAGGCAGGCCGCACATGTTTATTGCGGAATTACGTTTATACGTCGCATATCTAAAGGAGCAATTCCAAGGTGGCATTCGTGTTGAAGATCACGTTCAACATAAAAAATACCTGGCGTCTTTTTATAGCAATCTGAAGAGCGGTATTTCGTATTACAAAAATTTGCCTGGCGTTTCGAAACCTTGTGGAGATCCTTTTCACAGGGATCTGGCGCGTGCTGAAATGGAATTGGATTCTTTGAACCTGCAATATGCAACGCCTTTGAATGCGTGATCCATGAAAGACAAATCCAATTCTCATATTGTGAACGCCTTGACGCACTTGATTTCATGCGGCGATATACCCGATGATCCGCCACAGAATCCCATGGATTTATTTCAGGAATGGTTTACGAATGCAGAGGATTGCGGTCAATATGTAAACCCAAATGCGATGACTGTTGCAACAAGCACATTGGATGGCGCGCCTTCGGCCCGAATTGTTCTATGCAAGTGTTTAGAAACGCAGCCTCCAGCGTTGGTGTTTTTCACAAGTTATGAAAGTAGAAAGGGTAGGGAAATAGAAGCAAATCCCAGGGCTGCGGCGGTGTTTCATTGGCCGCACGCCAAGCGGCAGGCGCGCGTGGAAGGAGTTGTGGAGCGCGTCTCGTCTCAAGAAAGTGACCAGTATTTTAGTTCGCGACCACTCATCTCACGCATCGGTAGTTCGGTCAGCCCACAAAGTCAGGTGATTTCTTCAAGAGCAAGCTTGGTTGCATCGGCGATTAAATTAGCGGGTCAAGCCACTCTTGCGGGAAAGCTTCCGCGTCCAGCGAATTGGGGTGGGTACAGAATTCATATTCGTGTTGTAGAACTTTGGTCGGCGCGTGAGGGCCGACTGAATGATCGCGTACGGTGGATACACGATGACTCAGATTCCACCACAAGTTGGAAAGTGACGCGGCTTGGATCTTGAACTGTATTTGTGAGCCGACGACTTCTCTATTGTTTGGTGACGTTGGAGCAATCACAGTACTCATAGATTGCTCATGATTACGCGTGCAAAATTATTTACTTTTTTGGCAGTCAGATTTTGTATGGATCAATGGCGCATCGTCTAGGAGCATGCGAATTGCTGGCGTATTCAGATCCTCATATTGATCGTTGTGGGCCGCCCACATAAATGCCAGCACGGCCGCTGCGGCTATGAAAAGTGCCACTGGAATGGCTATATAAATCAGAATCATGCGTGCACCTTGGTTGGAGATGTGTTGATTTCCAAGGCATTCTTCGCTGCAATTGGTGTCGTTGATCTTGCCGCAGACGAATTTGTTTTTTTCGTGTGAGATTGAATAATCGTCGCTGCGTTGTGAATTTCAAATCGTGGCATGCGCAACGCAACAGCCGTTACGGTCAAGCCACTGAGCGGCATCAGCACCGCAGCGATGAGTGGATTGATGACACCTGTTGCGGCAAGGGCGCCGCCGACAATGTTGTATGCCAGACTGATCGCAAAATTCACATGTATTGTTTTCATGGTTCGTCGTGCGCCATCAAGCAGTGAAACAACTTGGCCAAGTCCGCCGCCTGTCAGCGCCACATCCGCATGTTCAAGAGTGACTCGCGCGCCTTGGCGTACCGCAATGCCGACATCCGCAGCGGCCATTGCGGGTAAATCATTCACACCGTCGCCAATCATGACAATCGGACCAACGTGGTGGCTTGCCCGGCATGCTGCAACAATTTCAACCTTGCGCTCGGGTGTGCATGCGCCCCACACTTGTTGATCAGGAATCTTTAACTGACAACCAATATTCAACGCAATTTCTGTGACGTCACCCGAGGCCATCCACATATTCCAACCGCGATTCGCTAGGTTGTGAACCAGTTCAAGTGCGTCGCTTCGAAGGGGATCACCCACGCCAATCGCGGCGCATGTGACATGATCAATTGTCACGAAAACTGGTGAAAACCCCTCGCGAATCATGTCGTGTGCGTGTGCAATCACAACGGCGTTGCTGATGTCATCGTGAATAGATGAAAATTTTTGGTTGCCAACTTTCACTTCATGACCATTCACGATTCCAGAAATTCCGCCGCCAATCGTTTCGTGAACGTCGGTCACGATTGCGCCCAGTTGATAATGTTGCGCAATCGCTTTCGCAATTGGATGCGTGCTTCGCGCCTCAAGAGCCGCCGCAAAATTCAAATCGGTTGATTCACCACATTCACGCAAGACGCGCATGCTGCCCTCGGTCACCGTGCCGGTTTTGTCCAAGATGATTGTTCCGCTGCGCGCTAGGCGCTCAAATACATCACCACCGCGAATTAAAATTCCAATACGCGCGGCTTTTCCAAGCGCCGCCACCATGGTGAGCGGGGTCGCAAGACCGAGAGCGCACGGACACGTGACCACCAACATTGCGATCACAATAGAGAGGGCCCGTGTTGGATCAATAAACCACCACGCACACCCTGTGATTGTGGTGACAATGATGACTGCAAGTAAAAACCAACCTGCGATTCGGTTTGCAAATTCAACCACGCGTGGTCGTTCACCCGCCGCATTTTCCACCATGCGCGCAATGGCGCCCGCACGCGTTTCCACGCCGGAGGTTGTCACAAGAACACGGACTGGATGTTGCTCTAACAATCGAACGCCCGCAAAAATGGTTTCGCCACATTGCACCATCACTGGTCGCGATTCACCAGTGAGTAGTTGCATGTCAAAATTGGCGGCGCTATTCACAAGTGTTCCGTCGGCGCACACGGATTCACCCGCGGAAATTTCAACTATGTCACCAGGGCGCAAAGCCTCTGTTGGAATTTCTTCTATCGATTCAGCGTTTGATTCTGTTCGTATTTCGGTTGTCGTATCAATTGACTTCAAATTGTTGTTCATCACGCGCCGAGCGGTTTGTGGAACCAGCGCGCAAATCAATTCAAGATCATGCCGTGCCGATCGTTGTTGACGAAACTGCACAAATCGTCCAACAAGAAGCAAAAATACGAGCATGGAGACGCTTTCAAAATAAACACCCGGACGATTTGCCGCCGTCATTGCGACGCCACCTAAAAGACCCGCCAGCAACGCAAGAGCAATAGGTAAGTCCATGTGCGGACTACGCGCGCGGATTGCGTTGAAGGCATTGGTCAGGAAAAGTTTTCCAGGCCAAAACACCGCCACCGTAGCCAACGCCACGCTTGTCCACTGCAGAAATTGACGCGTTGAATCATCCATCCAAGAAAATTGCGCGCCGTACAACGCGAAGGCAATCGCCATGACATTGCCACTGATGGCCCCGGCCACCGCGATATGAACCAACCACGCGCGATCCTGTCTACGCCACTCACTGCGCGAAGCGAGCGTTCCAATTGGTCGTACTTCATATCCCAGCGAAGCGATGCGCGTGGCAATTGCGGACAAAGTTGTTTCGGTTGCTAGCCATTCCAGTGCGATAACGGAACGGCCAAGATCAACACGCGCGCTAAGAAGTCCTTGTTGCAAACGCGGAAGTGATTCCAGCAACCAAAGACATGCGCCGCATTTCAAACCATCAAGACGAAGTTCCGCGCACAGTCGGTCGTTATCCAGTTGTTGAACGTGTCTTTGCTGAAAATCCGCGTGGTCCAAATACAACAAAGAACCCTTTATTTGCGGTCTATTCGGCAAAAATCCATTGTCTTGTTGAAGCTTGTAATAGCCTTCCAATCCGCATTGGTGAAGCATGTGCCACACGGCTTCGCATCCTGTGCAACAAAATAATTCAGTCCTTGTTTGTGTGTTGGCTTGTGTATGCAAAGTTTCAGAGAACTGCAGGTTGTTGGTTGTGACAGCATTCGTCTTGCCAGAATTGAGTTGATGTTCGCTGAAAGCGTTTGAAACAGGTAACCCGCAATGCGCGCAAGAATTGGTCTTGTTCACAAATGTCATTGCTCACTCATTTCTTTACAACACGCGTGCGGACCATTTGCGATGTTTGAAAGGGTCGAATTTTTCACCTCATCACCAACGGCCCCCGCGCGAATGTCTTGTGAGTGATTGTTGTTATTTTTTTCAGACAATCGTGTTGCCACAACTTCAGCAAGCGGTGCGCGAACGCCAGCGGTATACACGCCAACGGCAATCATGAAAGCGCCAGCAATTGCCGCTAAAATTCTTCGCTTTTGCCCGCCAAGCGACGCAATACCCGCGCCAACAAGCGCCAGAATTGGAACAGTTCCCAACCAAAATGCGGCCATGACCAACGCGCCCTCGACGACACGCCCAGTGCCCGCAGCCACCGCTGCAAATGCCCAAAGCCATCCACAGGGAAGCAGCGGTGTGGCCAATCCAATCACCAATGCGCGTGGAGTTGGCTGCATTGTTGCGGCCACTTTGTGTATTGCGCCAAGCGAGCGCTTCATCCAAAGTGGCAAAGGCACACGACCTGAATCAATTCCCGCGGATTGAAGCAGCATGCCAACTCCAACAAGTGCCACCGCAATACCAGCTGCAATGGCGGCGATGTGTTGCACACCAACAAGCCCGCCGCCAGAATTCAGTAGCACTCCGCATGCGCCGGCGAGAGCGCCAACAAAAACATAGGAGGCAAATCGTGAGACGTGATAAACGCAACTCGCTATGGAACTTGCACGGCCGGAGCACTGACCAACTCCGCCACAGAATGCGGCGATTCCGCCACACATGCCTGCGCAGTGCGCGCTGCCCACCAGGCTGGCAAATAAAACACTCGCCAACAACGCAATCATGGCGTGGCTCCTTCTTGTTTTGCAACCTGCTCTTTGATTTCAGAGTTGTCTTGCATCACAACAGGTTCAGCCGGACGCGGCTTTCCAAATAAAAGATGCCGGCGAAAGCGATCGCAGTAAATGTGATTTTTTGCTTCAACCGTGGCGCGAATTTCCCACATGCCGTTTACGCGCAGTGGGACATCCGCGGCGTAATGACCAGCAGAAATTTCTTGAAGTGCCGTCGATATACGTGAATTGGCCGCAAGAATAGGAATACATTCCACGCGTACCCGTGCTTGTTCAATGTTTACGCCGTACTTGTCCGCGACGGTCAGTTCTAATCGCGCCAGTGTTGGATCATTTTGTCCCGCGACAAATGTTGACGTGACAACCCAGCCAAGCACTCCATTCTCGGCGAGTTGCTTGCGATAGTCGTCCCACGCAAGAGCCTTTCGGTAGTAGTCGGGTTCAACGGCGGTCACATTTGAATCCGAGAAAGCAAATGTAAGAATGACAATTGCCGCCGTGATGGTGAATGACAGCATGAGTACCGGAACCAAAGCCCACCGATTTTGTATGAGGCGAGAAATCATTATTCACCTTTCTTTATTTTGTTCGCATTGCCAATTGCATTGTGAGCGTTGAAAGGACCCGCGATGGATATTGACACCGATTGAGAAAAGTGGGCAGGTCCTTTTATAAAAAGAACCCCCGATCGACTTCCACGCTCAAATGTGTCTGGTGCGCACACAACGGTCAGATCAATCGTGGCCGCGTCTAATGCCGGCACCAACAGTGTGGTCTCTTTTTCTAATCGCACATTGTTTGTCCCTGTAATTGCGAATGTGCGGTCGTCCTCTGCGTAATTTTCAATCATGAGGCGAATGGGTGTGTGAATTCCATCAACGGCAGTGGTGAAATTGCCGCCAATAATTCTCACCTGTTCAATAGACGCGGGTTGACGGCGTAGCAGCAACACAACCACCACGGACACAAGAATCAGCATAATCAAAGGGTAAATCAGCAGTCTGTAACGCAATCCAACAGATTTATTTTGGACAAGTTGATTCTGTCTTGCGTAGCGAATCAACCCCTCGGGTTTGCCAACTTTCACCATCACATCGTTGCACGCGTCAATGCACTGAGTGCAATTGACACACTCCAATTGCAGGCCGTCTCGAATATCAATTCCTGTTGGGCACACCTGCACGCACATGGAGCAAGACACGCAATCGCCCGCATGTTTCTGCTGCGCATCCAACGCACGGCGTTGCGAACTGTTCGCCCTTGGTTCGCCACGCGCAATGTCATAGCCAATGATTAACGAATTATTGTCAAGAAGCGCGCTTTGAAATCGCCCGTATGGACAAACAATGGTGCACATTTGCTCCCTGAAAAAAACAAAGTCGAACATCATCAACGCAGTCGTGAGCGCGAACACCACGAAAGCGGCGGGGTGTTCGCCGGGCGAAGCGAGTGTCCAATGTATTAATCGATCTGTTCCCACAAAGTAGGCAAGAAATGTATTGGCTAAGTGAGCGCTCAAGATTAGGAAAACCGCGTACATCAACAATCTGCGCCAGCCAGCCACCGCAGAATTTTTTTTACCGTAAGCCTTTCCCAAAAACAATCGTTCAAGTGGGCGATAGACAAATTCCAAATAAATTGTTTGCGGGCACGCCCATCCACACCAAACGCGTCCCCACAATGCGGTGACCAAAAAAATTCCCACAAATAAAGCAAGCATGATCAGCGCCAACAACAACGTTTCGGTTGGTCGAAATGTTGTTCCAAAGAATGTGAACTGTCGTAGCATGACATCAAGCAAAATGGTGGGTTTTCCCGCTATTCGCAGCCAAGGCAAGACCGTGAAAATGGCGATCAGTACCCACGCCACAGCAAAGCGCGCTTTCCACAGCCGACCCCGCACTTCGCGTGGAGTTATCCAGCGACGCGAACCGTCTGCGTTGAGCGTTGACAGCACTCGGCCATTCAACTGTGGTAGCGCAAAATTTTGGCCTACTTCGTTATCCATGGCGGAATTGAAACTCCCTGTGGCGCCTTTGGTGCGGCAGGTGTTGTGCCACGCAGGTGCGCCACATACGACGTCAACAAAACAAGCTGAGGCTCGCTGAAGCGATTGCTCCACTGAGGCATTCCTTTGGAGACAACTCCGCCAGAGACAACTTTGAAAATGTCTTCAACTTTTTTCACGTTGATGTAGTCATTGTCACACAGGTTTGGACCAGTTAATCCGCCACCATCTGCCGCATGACATACTGCGCAATTCGCGCTAAAGAGACCCTGAGCCGCCTTCATCATTTTTGGATCGCTTGACAGTTTAAAAATGGTCGCCGGGATTGGCTTCAGTTCACCCAGCTTTCCAAATTGCTCCTGGTAAAAAACACCAAGGTCAACTTGATATTCACGTTGAACACTGGCGCCAACGCCAATCACAAAATACGTGAAGTACACATAGGCGAATCCAATCGTCAGCCAAAAAATGGCCGACCACCAAAATGGCATTGGGTTGTCGAATTCTTGAATGCCATCTGATTCGTGCTCAAGAATTTTCTCTTGATGGAATTTTGGCTCTTGATTGTGAAATGTGTCAGCCATGATTCTTCTCCTTTTCAGATTGAGTTTGTTGAGGCTTTTCCAGTGGAAGTTGAGCGTCTTTTTGCCACGCTGATTTTGGAATAATGAACACATATGCCACAATTCCAGCGAAAATCACTAGGAAAATGATCAACGCCAAAGTGGGCATGAAGCCACTTTCAGCCAGCAACAAACAACGCGTCTGCATCTGTATGTGTGTCATGGCGCGCTCCTTGAAGTGGTTTGCAGCGGCGCCGTTTTAGGTTCTGGCACCACTGGTGCCGCCGGCGCAACATCAATCGGCTTGTTTAAGTCCGTGCCAAGCCTTTGCATGTACGCAATCACCGCCAACACTTTCATGTCCTTTACGCCTTCCACGCCGGAGGCCGTTCCATTTTCTGTAACCAACTGCGCAAAAACTTTGTCCGATTGCGTATGCGCCAATTTCTCGGCATCCGCAATTGTTTGCGGGTTGTAAGGCACGCCAACTTTTGAAAGCGTTGTCACCGCGCGGATGGCTTGCGACCAGTCGATTGGTTGATCAACTAAATGCGCAAATGGCGGCATGATAGAACCTGGACTGGTATCCACGGGATTATTGAAGTGACGAAGGTGCCACAGCGCGCTTGGATTACGAACTCCTTCGCGCGCAAGGTCCGGACCAATGCGTCGGCTACCCCAAAGAAATGGATGATCAAACACGCTCTCGCCTGGCTTTGAATATTCACCATAACGCTCCGTCTCGGCTACTAGTGGACGAATCATTTGCGAATGGCAATTCACACAGCCTTCGCTCACATAAATATCGCGGCCAATACATTCCAGCGGTGTGAACGGTTCCACGCTTGCAATTCGTGGAATGTCGCTGCGAATCGTGAACATGGGAATAATCTCAAACAGGCTGGCCACAACCACCGCAATCACCACCCAAATAGTGAATGTCAGCGGCAAGCCTTCAAGCCCGCGGTGCCAACGCAGTGCGGCGAAGCGATCCAAGGAACGGCCCATTTCAAGCACATTTCCGCTGGGAAGTGATGATTGCGGCGCAACCTCCGGCTTCCAAGATTTGGACAGCGCGGCGGCTTCATACACCGGAACTTCATAATGGGTGGGGCGCTTGAGCCAGGTCAAGATTAAATTCACACACCCAATGATCAGCGCCGCGAGATACAGCGTTCCGCCAATCGTGCGGAGCCAATACATCGGAATTAAGCGAGTGACGGTGGAAAGAAAATCGTATTCCAAAATTCCGTCCGAGTTGAATGTGCGCCACATCAATCCTTGCATCAACCCGGCCGTGTAAATAGGAATGATGTACAAAATAATTCCAATGGTGGCTAGCCAGAAATGCAGATTCACCCACGATGGTTTGGCGATGGATGTTTGATACAGCCGCGGCGCAAGCCAATACACCATTCCAAAAACCATGAAGCCAACCCAGCCCAGGGTTCCTGCGTGTACGTGCGCTATGGTCCAGTCGGTGTAGTGACTGAGTGAGTTCACGCTTTTCACGCTCAACAGTGGCCCCTCAAATGTGCTCATGCCATAAAAGGTGATGGCCACCACAAAGAATTTCAGAACAGGATCTTGCGCAACTTTGTGCCAAGCGCCACGCAATGTCAGAAGTCCATTGATCATTCCGCCCCATGAAGGCATCCACAACATCACGCTGAAGAGCATGCCAACAGTGGAGGCCCAATCAGGAATGGATGTGTAGTGCAAGTGATGTGGCCCAGCCCATATATAGATGAACACCAAACTCCAAAAGTGCACAATGGACAGGCGATACGAAAATACAGGTCTTTCCGCGGCTTTTGGCAGAAAGTAGTACATGATTCCAAGGAACGGAGTGGTCAGAAAGAATGCGACCGCGTTGTGGCCGTACCACCATTGCATGAACGCGTCTTGGCTGCCGGCATAAATGGAGTAACTGCGGTGCCAATCCGCTGGCATGGCGAGATTGTTGAAGATGTACAGCACGGCGATGGCAATGACCGTGGCGATATAAAACCAAATCGCCACATACAAGTGTCGCTCGCGGCGCACGGCAATGGTGCCAAAGAAATTGACCGCGAAGACAACCCAAATCAAGACCACTGCGATGTCAATTGGCCATTCAAGCTCCGCGTATTCCTTGCCCTGGGTAAATCCAAGCGGCAGGCTGATGGCGGCGGCCACAATGATGAGTTGCCAACCCCAGAAATGAATATTGCTTAATAAGTCGCTGAATACACGCGTTTTGAGCAAGCGTTGCGTTGAGTAATACACCGCCGCGAAAATGGCGTTGCCCGCGAAAGCGAAAATGACCGCGTTGGTATGGAGTGGTCGAAGGCGACCGAAAGAAAGATATTCGCCAAAGTTGGCTGCAGGCATGGTGAGCTGTGCCGCAATGAGCACGCCGACAAGCATTCCCACCACGCCCCACAACATGGTGACGAAAACAAATTTTCGCACAATGGCGTCGTTGAAACTGAATTGCTCCAGCGTTTGGGAATGGGCGGGAGGGTTTAATCCGTGAAGCGGGGGGTTCATATCTTTTGTTCTCCAACGTAAGCCGATTTGGAAGGGCCCAACAGCGAGCCCATGAAATCCGAATCAAATCTGCGATAGAAAGTCTTTGATTTGGCTGTTTTTGCTTTTAGCGAATTGCAGATATCGATATCTTACTATATACTCTAATTAAAGATAGGGATATCATAGATTGAAATTTAAAATGTTCGGATTGCAATTGAAGCGGTCTTCAATTACCGAAACATGGTCTGAAATCTCGCCTTCCAAAGGAATGCCCATGTATGGAAAACAAACCGAGCGTGCCATTGCGGCCATGAGTTATTTAGCGGAGGTATGGGACAATGGCAAAACCAAATTGTCCGCTGTTCAAATAGCGGACGCTCGCTTTTTGCCGCGGGCCATGGTGGCCAAAATTTTAACCACGCTTTCACAAGCTGGACTGATTATTGGTTCTCCTGGTCCGGGTGGTGGATACGCGTTAGCGCGGCCGCCTATTGAAATTTCATTTCAACAGGTGTTCGAATTGTTCGAGCGTGAAGACCGTTCGCATCTGTGTCCATTTGGTGGCGGAATTTGCGGCGTGGGTACGCCTTGTGCCCTTCATGATCGCTTGGTGAGCGCGCAAGATGGAATTAAATCATTTCTTGTCGACAGCACATTTGAAATTTTCCGATATGCCTCGCAGGTGGAGGGTTTAAAGCCCACCGATTTAACTATGATTCCGCCCAAGCCGCGCGAAAGTTTCCGCGCTCTTGGAAAAAGACAATCGTAACGCCGACTTTAATTTCCCAACATACTTGTGAATTGGTCCAAACTTGCGCATTGGGTTCGATTATATTTTGTTCAATACAAGTCATTGCTCGCATCTAGGGGCGTGAATTGTTTGCGCAACAGGTCGTGTTTTCTTTACAGAACTTATGTAAGATATTTTCATGATTGATTGGCGCAACACACTTTGGATTCAACGCTATACCCCTCGATTGGCAGTTACTTGCGCCACCATCTTTATATTGTGTCTTTCGCTTTCAAGCATGCCTGGTTGCGCCGGTGGCGGCAAGAAAAAATCGCCCAACCTTTCGGACCGCGCCGCCATGGTCACGGGGGGCACCAGTGGTTTGAAGGATGAGACTATTACTTTGCAGCAACTTGACGCAATTTCAAACGCGTTCGCTGACCGCTATTACACGCTGATGTTGGCCGCCAGTGAACGCGTGATGTATAAGAATCCGTCGGTAGAGCAGCGGCGACTCATGAATGGATTGCGCCTTCTTGGCGTGTCCAGCATGTACGACATTGCATCAAGTCCAGATGTGTTCACGCAACTTATTGATCAACTTGTGGTGGTCACGCTGCAAAATTATTACTGGGTTGATTCCGGCAGGTCGCAAAAGATTTTTGGTGACCGCGCGCAGCCGTTGGTGGAAAATCTTCGCCGTGCTCGCGAGGACGTTTGGGCCTCCGCCGCGCGCGTGTTTACCAAGGCGCAACTTGAGCGCCTGGATTTAATCATTGCCAATTGGTGGCGCACACGTGGCGGCACGGAGTTTGTTGCGTATGTTCGTTTTGCGGATATTGCCACAAGCAAAGGCGTCGCTCTTGTGGAAGAAGTCAAAGATGGTGGCGGTTTGTTGGAGCCCGTTGATCGCGCAGTGGAGCGCGCCGCGGAGGCGCAGCAAACTTTTGAGCGCACATTATTTTATACCAAACGCCTGCCTTTATTCATCAATTGGCAGGTCGAAGCACTGTTGTACGACGTGCTGATTATGCCTGAAACCCAGCAGGTTTTAGGCGATGTCAACCGCATCAACGCGGTCGTTGCTGACGCGCCAAACATAATTCAGAAGAACACCACCGTGGCGTCGCAGTTGCTCACGCAGTACCAAGACTCCATCAACGCAACCAGTTTATTATTGGAGAAGATCACACCGCTGGCCAACACCGCGGAACGTATTACCAAAGAGGCTGGAACCAGCGTTGCCCAAGTGAACACCACGCTAAATACGATCAAGCAAATGCAACCTCCGCCCGACAAGAACGCGCCAGTCAGCAAGCCCGTTGAGATAGCGGATTACATTAAGTTGTTGAACGAAATGCAGCAGAATTTGGAGGAGACCAGCAAGATCTTGTCCACCACCGATTCTTTGTTGGGCTCCTCGGAAATGGCGGAGCGCCTAAAGCCAATCGAGTCGCTTATGCGCGCGCGTGTGGATGAGGTTCACAAAGCCGCGGATCAAGTGGTGAATGATATTTTCATTCGAGTCATTGCTGTCGTGTTGGGAATATTCGCGCTGATTGCATTGCTGTTGTGGTGGCGCGGCAAAGGAGTGAAATCATGAACAGTGTTTTGTACGCATTGACGTTGACTGGCGCGCTTTTAGGCGCGACAACTTCTCCTGTAACTCAGACCGCTCCAGTTGCCCCCGCCGCCAAAACAATTCCCGCAACTCCGTTGGTTCCAGCTCAATCCGTGGCGCCTGCTGTAACGGTTGCTCCTGCGGCTAATGCAATTCCTTCAAAAACACAGGGTCCAGACCAAGTCATTCCACCCGAGCCCGTAATCATTGACGAAGAAATTGCAAAAATCATCTATGATTTCCCTGATTATGTGCCCGTTCCGTCGTTGAAGGGGTCCATCACAATCCAGGGTTCCGACACCATGGCGTCAACCCTGACGGGTCTGGCGGAAGCTTTCAACAGGCTGTATCCAGATGTAAAATTTAATATTCGTGGCGGAGGTTCAGGCCAAGCTTTGGAAGACCTTGTAGCGGGGACGTGCGACTTTGCATCGGTGTCGCGCGATCTGACGGACGCCGAAGTGGCGCAGATTAAAAAAGATTCTGGTGTGGATGTTGTTGAAATTAAAATTGCTTCAGGCGGCGCGTGCGTGATTGTGAACGCGGATAATCCAATCACAAAAATTACGCGCGAGCAACTGAATGGAATTTTTGCCATTACACACTCCATGACCAAGGACCCCATTTTTGCTTGGAAGGAATTGGATCCAACTTCTCCGATTGGTCAAGAGTGGATTGCGCTGTATGTCACGGATGAGAACTCAAGCACAATGAAAACATTCACGGATTTCGCCATGCCCAACGAGCGCTTCACCACAAGTTACTTTTACCGCGAGCCCTCGCCTTCTTCGGTAGTGAACGCGTGTTGCGCCTACAAGACCGCCATAGGTATTGGATCGTTCAAGCACATGCAGCCGCGCGCCAAGACACTGGCTGTTTCCGCCGACAACGGCAAGACGTTTGTGGCGCCTACAGAAATGAATATTTACACCGGCGAATATCCCATGTCGCGACCACTGGAATTAGTGGCGGTGCTGGACAAGCAAGGAAACCTTCCGCCGCTTTTGGTGGACTTTGCGCGCTTTGCGCTGTCTGAAACCGGTCAAGACGAAATCCATGACGAGGGCTATTCGCCCGCGGATCCAAAGAAATTGCCTACGTTTATTGTCAAGGCTCACGCGGCGGCGGCGGCTGCCGCGCCTCATGCTGTGCCTAAGAGTTTGCCTAGCGCCGAGCCAAACGCAACGCCAACCGTTGCTCCCTAAAAGCGTTTCGCACTTCAACGCACGCCGCGTTCATTATTGTGTCCTGCGCACTGCCAACTACAACGCGAGCTATTACTTCTAACAAAGCACCACCTCTGCAACAATTCATCGGCGAACTTCTATGAAGTATGTGTGTCAACACGGTCATCATCACAGCTTCGCTTTCAAATTAAAATTCAAGTAACAGCCTAGACACATCGGATGAATCAACTTCTCCGCTGTTGTCAAGATCTTCAACGCAGCAGGGGCAAGGACCAAAAGATAAAAGCATCACGCTGAGATCCGCAGAGTCAACACCTCCTGAACCATCCACGTCCGCTGACTGCTCCACGGAAAAACTATTAATCGCGGTGCTCCAACTGCTTCCACCAGTTTCGCCAATACACCAGAAGGTGCAATCATTCACGGGGTCAACGGCAATTCCAAAGTAATCACCCCAGCGATTACCAGCAGTAGTTGGACTGGTGCTTCCCGTGGCAAGCATGGTGGATTGACTCATGGTTCCATTTGCATCCAAGGCGCGGCGCGCAGAAATGCTGACGTTTGGAAAAACAGTCAGCGAACTTGCTCCGTAGGCAACGGCAACATCGCCGCGCGCATTGGCCGCAATAGCTGGAAAGAAAGTGGACTCGCCAGTGCTTGGCAGAATGGTGCCGCTTTGACCAAGCGTTGGTGTGGCGGTGGAAGTGGTTGGCCAATTATTCAAATTCACTTGATACCAACGCGCGGCCGCTTTGCTTGAACTGCTAATGCAATGCGCGGCGTACAACTTTCCATCGCGAATGTTGGCGTTCATGATGCGACCATCAAGCGTGTCAAGTGTGCCAGTGGTGGAACCCTTTACCGGAGCGGTCGGCGGCGCGGCGCCTGTAGCAACTATGATCGTCTTAATAGAAACCACAGGACTAGTGAATGGATTTGCAATGGAGTGCACGCGCATGGATGTGTTTGTTGCACGGCTTACAAAGAGAGCCTTGGCATCTGGATACGCGCTGGCCACTTGTACGCTGGAGGAGCTGGAGTAATTCACATCGGCATAGACCGCGGTGCCACCTGTAAGCAGCGGAGTTTTATTAAAGCTGCGGAACCACGCGCCCGCAAAGCCACTGGTGAAACCAAAGAGATTGCCCGTGATATAGATGCCGTTGGCGTCAACGCCAAGACCGGGATAATCCACCCAATAATTAACGCCACCAATGGTGACCACGCATGGGGTGCGGTACTTGTACCACGTGCCATTTGGATCGCTGTCATCGCTAATGGCAATGTCCATGTACGCAGTGGACGTTGAAGAATAATATTCAGGCGAAATCACAATGAAGCGATTTGAATGTTGGTCATAGATGCATTTGGGATCAAACACAAAGGTGCTCGCGCCAACGGGCTCAAAGAATCCAGGCGCGCCGGTGCTGTCCAGCGCCACTTGGAAAGTTTTTGTGCCACTTTTGGTGAAGAAGGCAATTTGACTATTCACCGTTGCAATGACGTGGTTTGGGCCAACGGCCAGCGTGCAATCTGGCGGTGTCCAACCTGAATTGCCAATGCCCGTGAAATATTCTCCGGGCTCAATTTGCGTGTCGTTGATTTCGGTTGGGGCCACAAGCGTGTTTGGTTCGCCATCTGGAATCACGCGACCCATTTTGTGCGGCGGAAGATACGCGCCCTTACGCATGCCCTCGAACTTTGGCGGAGCGTCTTGAATTTGCGGATTAAATGTGTTGGTGTTGATGATGGTGGCAACGCATTCGCCGCGGGCAACGCCATCAATAAGTTTGGTTGGTTTGCACTCTGTGGGGCGCGGATCTTGAAAGACCAGTGGCATTGCTTGGCCGGATTTTTGTGGCATGGCCGCGGCGGGTGAGTTGGCGGATGTGTTTGTAAGCGTGACGGTCGGCGCGGTTTGATTGCTGTTCATAACGCAGGCGGAGGTCAGCAACCCAGCGACGCAAGACAAAGCGATATTGGCGGCGGTCTTCATGTGATAAATTTAGTACATACACGCCGCAATTCCGTGGAAATATTTCAACTTTTGAGCATTTGGGCGAATTTTGGTTCGGATTAGGACGCGCTTTGGGCAGGATTGCGCTGGGATTTGATGGTGGGGGGAGAAAAGTTGTTTGTGTGGGAACTTTAGGCAAGTTGTCTTCAATCAAGTCAATGCCCATCTGCGCAGAACTTTTTTGTGCTGCAAAAATAAATCAGCGCGGTTGTTCAATTCATGTCAGGCGTCCGTTGCGGATTTATTCACTGGCGTAATTGCGGCGCGTAGGTTCTGCATCCATGTTGGTTGCTTTCATTGGGTTGTATGCAGATTCGAAACATGAAGGCGGTCCGCACCTATTGGATAGAAATCGAGTTCTGGCACCCCACACGTCCAAACTTCTATCCGCCAACAATCCAGTAATACACGCGGCCGTAGATTTCTTTCAGCGCGGTATCGGTTTGCTGCAGCGTGCCGCCGCTTGGAATGAACGAGCGCGGCGTCATGCCAAGTTTGGTTTGAAAGTCCACGGGGAAGGGGATTACTTCCAAGCCAGCGCGACGAAAAAGCATTTCGGCGCGGCTCATGTGATATGCGGATGTGACAAGAAGAATGCGCGGGATGGTGGGAGATTGTCCAACGCCAAGCAACTCCGCAATGCCCGCGGCTTCTTGTTCGGTGTTACTAGCTTTACCAGTGGTGGATAGCGCTGATGCAGGCACACCAAAGTCGCGGGCGCGTGCGATCAATACATCGCCGATGAAGGGCATGTCAGGTTTCCAAGCGGACCAGCCCCCCGTGAATATCAGTCGCGGCGCTTTGCCGGCTTTATACAAATCAAAGCCACCAAGAAAGCGGTCGAAGTCGTCAAATTCAAATGATGTTGCGTCACCAGGCACATCGCGAATGCCAAAGCTCAGCACCACAATTGCATCGGCGTTTGGAGCCTCGCTTGTCACTTGCCGCACTCGCCAACCTTCAATGGCGCGCATAAGCACATTACTGACCACGGGCGTACTTGCCGCCCACAGCAGAACCAGCGCAACAACAACGGGCCAACGCCGGCGCGTGCCCAGTGCAACCACAAGCAGCACCAGCGCAACAAACACTGGCATTAAAAACAGAGGAAGTATTTCGCGAAGCATGGGTCAGCCACCGCGGCCAGACTCAGCGCGAGTTGCATCCACAGACTCAAGCGCGCTGCGAACTTCACTAGCGTGTCTGTGCATAGTGACTTCATCAATAGTGTGATGCACCATAAGCGCAATGCTGGTCTCGCCGAGCGTATGCGCCACCGGCAGCGCGTTGGTGGGCGCAAGTCCATGTTGCGCAAAGATGGGCTCGCGATAAATCTCCGAGCACGAACCGGTGTTGGCTTGAAGCCCCGCGCGTACTAAAGCCGCAAGCAACTTTGGTCTGTCAGCGGCAGCATGCGCATAAGCCATGCAGCGATAGTGCGCATGGCCAGCAGGCGTAGCAGGCACACGCACACCACGAAGACCGCGCAATGTCTCTTGCATAATTGCGGAATTGCGCGCGCGGCGATCAACCCAATCATCCAGTTTGCGCAACTGACACAAGCCAATCGCGGCCTGCATTTCCGTCATGCGAAGATTGGTGCCTTCATGTGCAATCAGCCAGCGGAATCCTGGGTCGCCAACTTTGGCGTGCGATAAGTCATAGTCCTTGCCGTGCTGCGAATACTGCCACGCCTTTTTCCACAGGCGCAAATCGGGCGTGCACAACATTCCGCCTTCGCCACCCGTTGTCATGATCTTGTCTTGGCAGAAACTCCAACTAGAGAACACGCCCCATGTTCCCACGGACCTTCCGTCTATATGCGCGCCGTGCGCTTGCGCGCAATCTTCAATAATGTGAATGCCATGTTGCGCGGCCCATGCGCTTATGGCGGGCATGTCGCAGGGCCAACCCGCAATGTGCACCGGTATGCACGCCTTGGTGCGCGATGTGCGAACCGCTTCTATGCTGGCAACGGTCATGTTGCCGCTGTTGGCTTCAACATCAGCGAAGACGGGCTTGGCGCCTGCAAGTACCGCGCACATGGCGCTTGCAACATAACTGCGCGGGCTCACAATCACTTCATCGCCCGCGCCAATGTTCAGCACTCGAAGCGCGGTATCTAATGTGAGAGATCCGTTTGCCATTGCAAGCGAGTGCATGCCGCCGTGATAATCGCTCCACGCGCGCTCAAATAATTTGCATTGATCGCCCGTCCAGTAGTTCACGCGACCAGAGCGCAACACTGCGTCAACGGCGGCGATTTCATCTGCTTCAAAGATGGGCCAGGGGGGCAGCGCGGTTGATTGTGGATGCTTTACCAAGGTTCAAGTTCTCTCAGTGGCTTGGCGGGATTGCCGACAACAAGTGTATTGGCTGGAACGTCTTTTATAACGACGGAGCCCATGCCGATGCCGCAACCATTGCCTAGCAATATTCCTTGGCGAATTGCAGCTGAAGTACCAATATCAACGCCTTGGTTCGCAGTGACATTTCCAGATATAGAAGCAAGTGGAGCAATTGATGTGTAATCACCAAGAGCGCAGTCATGACCAAGTGCCACCAGGCGGTTCATGCTGACAAAGTTTCCAACCGTGATATTCACTGTCATTTCCACTCCACCCAAAATCATGACTCCGTGGCCGATTTTCACTGAAGTATGAATAGAGACATTCGGATGGATCACGCATCCCCAATTTGGATTGCCGAGCGCCTCCACAGATTTCACAACATTTCGCCGAATTCGTGGATCGTTAATCCCGACAACAAATTCGCAGTCCTTCCATCGGGTCCAATCCGCAACTTTCCCAATGATTGGCCATCCCTCAGGGGTGGAGCCACTGCGACCATCATCAAGAAATCCAAGAAAGTCTTTGGCGCCATGGTTAAGTAAATAGGTGTGTGCAACTTCACGACCGTGACCACTTGCCCCAATAATGACAAGAGCCCTTGTAGTCACTTTGCTGCCCCACGAAATGGCGGCATCGTCGTGTGACCATACGCAGCAATGTGGCGGCGCGCCACCACTTGCCACACGGTCATCCACAAAATTTTCAAGTCAAGCAAAAAACTTCGATGGTCCACATACCAGACATCAAGCTCAAATTTTTCTTCCCACGAGATGGCGTTGCGCCCATTGACTTGCGCCCAGCCGGTGATTCCAGGTTTCACTTCGTGCCTTCGCATCTGGTGAGCAGTGTAAAGCGGTAGGTATTCCGGCAACAGTGGGCGAGGGCCGACAAGCGACATGTCGCCGCGCAAGACATTCCACAGAGTGGGGAGTTCATCTAGGCTGGTTGAGCGCAGGAAACGACCAAGGTGCGTCAGGCGCACGGAGTCGGTGGAAAGCAAATCCTCGCCCGTACGCGGAGTGCGCATGGTTCTAAACTTTCGCAGCATGAAAAGTTTTCCGTGCAGACCTGGGCGCGTCTGGCAGAAGAGAATGGGGGAGCCGAGGCGCAGGAGAACAGTGATCGACACGACAACGAGCACCGGAAACAGGAGTGTGAGACCTAGGAGTGATGCAAGGATGTCAAAGATCCGCTTCACCGTTTTTTTGCGGTGGTCACCCAACCACCCGCGATTTTCGTCACCCTCAGATTCGCGGCAGAGATTCCAGATATTGCGTGAATTTTTTGAATCTGTTCAAGGTCGTAATGAAACAACGGGCAGGTGTAGCGATGGCGGCGCAACCGCATGCGGATCCCGTTCTCTGGCCATGAAACGACGAATGCATTTGTCGTGAGCGCGCTAATCCGCGTGATAAATTGTTGCGAATCTTCGGTGTAATCTAAGACACCGAGTGCCATCGAAAAATCAAATACTTGTCCGGCAAAATTATGGGTCAAGACATCCCCAAGGATGAATTTAGTCTTTACGTCGACGTTCTCAGACTTCGCTACTTTCTCCGCAAAATCAACCATCTGCTGAGAGAAGTCGATGCCAGTGACATGGGATGCGCCTGCATTTTTGATCAGGGAAACGCTGTTGATACCGGGTCCTGAACCGGCATCAAGTACGGTCGCGCCCGGAATGTCTCGGCAACATTTGATTGCCTCGGCCACCCGTCCATACACCCCAGATCGAAACATCCGATCGAAGAGCGAAGGCTTTATGTAGTAGTTTGCAAAAAGCGCGCTTCTAGCATCCCAGTAACTTTGTGCTGGTTCCATTTGTTTTGACATTGAGAGCTTTCTCCAAGCAGGTGATAAATCGATGCTGTTTCAACAAATCCCGAATCTTGAACCGGACCGAATTCCTGAAGAGATTCCAACGAAAATTTAGTGCCAACACTCTCAATGAGTATCTCGAAACATCCAAAGGATAGTTGGAAGATACGTCTATTTTATGCGTGTCGAATTCATACGGATGCATATATATCATTTTATTTCGATTTGATTTGATCTGATCATTGAAAATTTTGTTGACCAGAGCCTTCGGCATTAGGCGAATGTAACCCCCACCAGCCACGGGGAACTTCCTTCCCAAATAGGTTGCGACGGTGAGAGGAAGTTCGACGAGTTGCTTACCGTCTGGCAGTTCATAAAGAGTGTCCTTTTCGCTGAAGCCGTCGATGCCATAGCGTGGCATCTTTAACGGGAAAATGCTGCTGTCATAGATGAACCCGAGGTCGGCGAGAATGTTCAGAAGATATAAATTATCTTGATTTACTGAGAAGAATGGAGCCCGATAGCCGAGGATCTCACCTCCGGTGATGTCGGTCACAAGTTTGAGGCAATCTTCGATGTCCTTGCGCGCGGCTTGTGGGTTCATGGAAAACATGGACTCGTGATTTTGCCCGTGAATGGCGATCTCGTGCCCGCGCGCGGCGATTTTTTTCACCAACTCAGGCCGGTATTTCGCAAGTATTCCTAAAATAAAGAACGTCGCTTTGTTATTTGTCTCGCTCAATAAATCCAGGATGATTTCAGTCTGTCTCTCGATCGCCCCATTTGCTGGTTCCGACTCATACCCATAGTGGTATTTTCCAAACAATTGACCGAAGTCTTCCCAGTCGATTGAAAGTGTCGTCTTGCTCGAATCCATCATGTCTTTCGCCGTTTGAAGGCGATTTGGTAGCAGCGAAGCAAAGAATCCCAAAGGAGCTTCTCAGAGGGGTAGAAATCATGCGGAATTTCCGGTCGGGCCAGATAAGTTTGGAGCTGTTCGCGCGACCATCTCATTTTTTTCAGGAAATAAAGTACATCGTCCTCCATAGCCTTTTCGTTCGGGTAAGGGATTCCATCGATGCCGCGCAGAGCCGCTTCTCTAGTCATCTGTCCGAATGCAACCTGCGTCGCAAAATGAAGGCGACGCTTATCGACTCCGAATTTTTTTGGCAGCAAATAGCCTTGGTAAAATCGGGTAAAAATGGATTCGTAGTGTTTGAACGGATAGCGCTTGAAGCCGAAATCGCGCTCCAGTTCTTCCAGTACCTCACTTTTGTTGTAGCCGAGATAATCCAAGAAGGAAATCCATTTGATTCTCTTTACAAGTTCGTAGTAGGCAAACCCCCATGTTCCGATCGCAGGGAAGGTATCAAGGCGCATCCCGCCAAATTGTCGACCTAGCGCGCGGATATTGCGGGCATCGTGTTTGAACCAGTTCCATCCAGGAGGCATTGGCATGCCTTCGGTCGCTTGGTTAGATCCGGAAAGAATGAATTGAACGCCGTGTATGTCAGCTTGCTGATAGTTCACGGAGAGCATTGCGTTGTCGTAGAGCAGTTCGATATCGATCACGTCTGCGTCGAAGAAAGACTGCATTAGGCCACGGTATTCTTCCCAGTTGATTACATGGGTGTAAAGATCCACTCCAAGTCCGCGGACCAGATTGGCGATGTTGTTCTGGGCCAGCTCGGAATTCCATCCGTTGTCCATGTGTACGGCGAGCGGCCTTAATCCCAAGCGCACGGATTGAATTAGCGCCCAAGAACTGTCCACGCCGCCAGATACCCCAACCACACAGTCATACCGCTTGGTTTTTCCAGCAGATTTAACCTTCTCGACTAGCATGTGGAGCCGCGCCTTCCTAGTGTCCACGTCTTCGTGACGGAGGTGGCCCGATCGCGCCAGAAACTTTGTGCAGTAACTACAGACACCGTGCTCGTCAAAGGAGATGTCGGAGGCACTGGTGTCCATCACGCATCGTGTGCAAATTTGATAGGCCTTTTCGAAAGTCATCAACAGAATTCCAAAAGTCGCTCGAGTTCGTCATAACGAGGATAAGTGATTAGTACGGCACGATGTGGACCATGGAAGACGAAGAACGCGCCTGCGGCGACGGCACTCGCTCCAGCCTCGACCGCCGCGCGTATGTCTGCCATGCTGCCTACGCCGCCGACTGCGATTAATGGTACCGAGAGCGCCTCGCTCGCCTGCCGGATGAGTCCCAAGTCCATTCCCTTCATCGTGCCATCGCGATCGACGGCATTCAGCAGAACCTCGCCAGCTCCGGCAGCGACGGCTTTTTGAACGAACTCAAGCCAAGGAATCGACTGCGTCTTTCCATTCGCCGCCGCATACAACTGTGGCTTACCTAGGATATTGCGTTTCACATCTACTGACAACATGACACTTTGGCTGCCGACCTGCTCTGAGAGGCGAGTTATCAATCCGAGGTCCTCCAATGCGGCTGTCTGCAGACAGACTTTTTCCACTCCCAGATCGAAAATTCTATATGCCTGCTCGACGTTTCGAATGCCCCCTCCATAACAGATCGGCATGAAGCATTCTCCAGCGAACTGTTCGATGAGCGCATAGTTGGGTTGCTGCCGTTCTTTGCTGGCGGAGATGTCGAGCACCATCAATTCATCAACCTCCTTGTCGTTGAAGATGCGGATGGCATTGATCGGATCGCCGACATACTTCGCGTCCTTGAACTGACGCGTCTTGACCAGACCTCCATCATGCAGGAGCAGTGCAGGAATGACTCTATGCTTAAGCAAATTCAAACTCCAAAAAACGCCTCATTAAATCGGTTCCAAATCGATGGCTCTTTTCGGGATGAAACTGGACGCCGAAGAGATTATTCCGCTGGAACGCAGCGACGAAGTCTTCGCCATAGTGAGTGAATGCGATCGGATCGGATGGGTCATTGCACATCACCCGATACGAGTGGACAAAGTAGAAGCGTTGCTCGTCGACCGTAGAAGCGATAATGGGATTGCTCCGAACCACGCGAATGGTATTCCAGCCCATGTGCGGCACGTGCAATCCACTTGAACTTTCGAATTTAAATTGTCGCGACTCGGCGTCGATCCAGCCCAAGCCCGGCTGCGTTCCTTCCGAGCTCGAGCGGCACATTAACTGCATTCCGAGGCAGATTCCCAGGATCGGAATTCGCCTTTGGATCGCGGCCGAATTCAGCGCTGGAAGCAGCCCGCGTGAGATCAGGTGCGACATTCCAAAATCGAACGCGCCTACACCTGGAATAACAAGTTTTTTCGACTCTGTGATCTCTTCCACAGTAGATATACGCTGGGCTTCGCCGCCCGCACGTTCGAACATACGAATCACAGAACCAATGTTCCCAGCGCCATAATCAAGAACGGAGATCATTTGCAAACCACCTTTTTTGAGACGTTCAGTATAGTTACGAATCCCAACTCGTGAATCAGAGCAGGGATTCGTCTAGGACACTGGCTAGTCTTTTCGCAATTTGCTCAAAGGAGTGGTTCGCCTCGACGTATGCGCGCCCCGAGCGCCCCATTCGAATTCGCTCTTCGATAGGAAGCGACGCCATCGTCAGGATCGATTTCGCAAGCTCCTCTGATTGGTTCGGTGGAACGGTTAAGCCCGCATGCGCCTCGTTGACTGGATTGTTGCTCGCCTTGCAGGAGAAAATGATCGGCCGCGATGCGGCAAGAAAATCGAAAAGTTTGTTGGAACTGATTCCGAAGCGGAAGGCCGGTCCGTCGACAAGGTTGAAAATAAACGCATCTGCAGTGCTTGCCAAGGCTGGGATCTCGCGTTTGGACACGGGAGGCTCGAATTGTACGTTGTCGAGATCAAGTTTTTTTGCGAGTTCTACGAGGCCCGGCTTCAGCGAACCGTTGCCTATCAGGCGTAACCGTATCCTCACAGCGAGTGGATTCCCCTTTAAATGATGCATTGCGCGAAGTACGCAATCAAGACCATTCGGCTGTCCGTGGGCGCCGAAATACATAAGCGTAAAAATATTTTGATCCGTCGGTGGTGCAGGTATTTCGCACAACTCCACGCCATTGGGCAGATAGACTATCCGCTCTTTCGGTATTCCTATGGGCACGATGTATTTGTCGGCTTGGGGCAATAGAACAATAATGCGTGCGGCTCCGCGAAGCAGTAGCCGTTCCAGCAAGTACAGTGCGCGGGCAGAGAAGCTGCTAGCCCGCATTTTTCCAATATCGATCAGGGACTGGGGCCAGAGATCCCTCACTTCATAGATGAACGGAATGCGAAATCTCCGTGCGAGCAGCATGCCAGACAGCGCTGCAAGCGGATGCACAGTCGAACCGATGATTACATTTGGGCGAGGAAGCGCGCGAGTCGTAACTGGCCTGAGCGTCCGCCAGAAATAGACGAGTATATTTTTTATTCGCCCGCCGCCATTGCCCTTGTAGCCCGGAGTGCGCACCCAGAGAAATGGAACCCCATCGAAATTTTCCAATCTGGTTTTCTCGCCCTCGGCCAACCGCTGTCGACCCGTATTGTGTTCAACGCTCGCCGCAATAATAAAGGCCCGCCAGCCGCTTGTAGGTAAATAACGGCTCAAACTAAAATGGCGCGTCCCGCCGGGATGGCCAGGTTCTTGCGCGTAGTGGTTTAGGATCCAAACGGTTTTCATGAAACTACAACCGATTCTAGAACATCGGCTATCCGCTGTGCCGCGTATCCGTCGCCGTAAGGCTGGATGGGTGAGCCCTTTGCCCCCATCGCCTTCTCAAGTCCAAGGCGAATGTGATCTACAGAAAGCGGGGGCGCGAGAAAATTCCATTCAGCCTCCACCAATTCCGTCCACTCTGTTTCTTCCCGCAGCGTGACACAAGGTGTTTGATAATAAAAGGCCTCCTTTTGCACGCCACCGGAATCGGTCGCGACAATTCGTGCGTTCAGTTCCAACACGATCATGTCGAAGTAGCCGACCGGTGCAACTGCGCGAACATTTCTAGGCAGATCAATTCCGAATTCTGCAAGACGTGATTTAGTCCGTGGATGCATCGGCATTACAACAGGAAGTTCGAAATTCGCAAAAGACTCAAGAATTATTTTCATTCGACCTGCATCATCCGCATTTTCTGCGCGATGAATCGTTGCAAGAACGAATTTTTTTGTTGATAGTCCAAGCGTTTCCAGCACACGGCTTTTCTTCAACGCCATCGGCTCGTAGTGCATGGCCGCGTCGAGCATTACATCACCAACCAAATGGACGCGCGAATCGGTAATGCCTTCGGTTTGCAGGTTCGTGACAGCGGTTTGCGTCGGAGCAAACAGCAATGTCGAAGCGTGGTCGGTCAGGATACGGTTGATCTCTTCGGGCATTCTTCGGTTGAAACTGCGAAGACCGGCCTCGACATGGGCGACAGGAATATGCAACTTGACCGCCGCAAGCGCCCCAGCCAGAGTCGAGTCGGTGTCTCCGTAGACGAGCAGGCAATCAGGCTTCTCTTTCATTAGCACCACTTCGACTGCCTCGATCATCTTGCCGGTGTTGCTGCCATGGGTTCCTCCCCCGATTCCCAGATGGTGTGTCGGTTCCGGAATTTCTAATTCCTTAAAGAAGATATCCGACATGTTGGCATCAAAGTGCTGCCCGGTATGCACGATCTGTTCCGTGATGTCCCGATCGATCTCACGAAACGCGCGCGAAACTACCGCTGCCTTGATGAATTGTGGCCTAGCTCCGATGACAGTGATGATTTTCAATTTGCACCTTCAATAAATTCCGAGAAACACTCGAGCCACACCTCGAGTGCGATTACTTGAAAAATGTCCTTGCTCCACACTCGACCTTGTTGCGGCTTCTGTGCACAATACCGCTCGTATTCATTTAGCACAGCTTCGCGGTTTAACAGACCAAGTCGGAAGATTCTTGCTTCGGGATGAAGGAAGTCCCGTAAAATGGTTTCCTTGAGAGTGGTCTTCATCCACACTCCCTCTGGGTTCGAAAATCCTTGTTTGTCTTTGCGCCAGGTAATTTCTGGTGGAAGAAGATCGACGACCGCAGATCGCAGCGCGTATTTGGACCAACCTTTGGCGAGTTTATATTCCGCCGGCGCGGAGATGAGCATTTCAATCAGGCGATGATCGAGAAAGGGAAGGCGGATTTCGCGCGACCAGGCCATGGACATCCTGTCCTCGAAGTGGTTTAGGGTGGGCACAGAGAGTTGCATTAAATCGCGGCGTTGCCTCGCACCAAGCGATTCGTCCGGCAGCAGTCCGACTGCCGCAACTGCGCACATTGAGAGGCGGGGACCAAGATTCGACTGTCGTCTTGCGAAATTTTTTGACGGAAGGTACCGCTTCGCCTCCGCAAACCTGAACTGATTGACCATGGTTCCGTTTCTCAAAAACGAACCAAGGGTTCGTAGGGCGGTGAAAGGATGATTTTGACGCACTAGGGATTGCAAATGAAACCCAAGATACTTGCGATACCCGCAGAAAACCTCGTCACCACCCTGACCGCTCAGGACAACTGTGATGCCATTATCGCGCGCAGCTCGCATCAGTAGATAGTGTGCAACATTTGACAAACTTCCCACGGGCGCCTCCATGTGCCAGATCACTTCTTTCAAGTGACCGAACAATGTTTGCGGATCGGAGGGAAGCTTGATCTTGGTGACGGGCCAACCAAAATGCCTCCCAACCGCTTCGATAAATGGCGATTCGTCGACGCTTGGATCGTCGCTGACCAATGAGAGCAGTGTCATGTTTTTCGCACCCAATGCATGTGCCGCACCCGTGATGGATGAAGAGTCGAGTCCACCAGAAAGCAGTATGCCTACAGGCACATCGCTGCGTAGCCGAATCTTGACGCTGTCGAGAAAAATTTCGCGGACGCGATCGACGAATTGCGGGAATGGTTCAACAGCGTTGTTCGTAACGGGACACTGCCAATAGATGCATTCATGCGTAACGATGTTGGATCCATCTAATGAAAGTGTCAATAATCCGCTTGCCGGCACTTGCTCGATGCCCAAAAACATCGTGTGCCGATCTGCGTCAAGAATGCCGAGCTTCATGAATTCCGCAACAGCCTGCACATTTAAGGCGCGCCTGCCACCCGTGAGACGAAGGATTGCTTTCATCTCAGAGGCGAAAAGAACGCGGTCGCGCTGAACCGCTATGTAAAGAGGCTTCTCTCCGCATCGATCACGGCACAGGTGCACCTTGCGTTTGGCGCGATCGATCCATGCGAATGCCCACATCCCGTTTAGTTTTGCAAGCGTGGCCTCGATGCCCCAATGCTCTAATCCATGCAGCAAAACTTCCGTGTCGGAGTGCCCGATGAAATTGACACCGGCCGCTTTGAGTTCGGCCTTCAGCTCGACGAAGTTGTAGATCTCTCCGTTGTAAACGAGAACGGAACCGGTTACAGGATGGATCATCGGTTGCGCACCCGTCGGGCTCAGATCAAGAATTGAAAGTCGCTGATGCGCGACCGCAATATTCCAATCGCCTACGCGCGAGTTCCATTCGCCCGAATCATCGGGACCTCGATGCGCCTGCATTTTGCATGCCGCCGTCCAGAGTGCTGGCGAGACAGGTTCGCGGCCAATGGATCCAAGAAGACCGCACATGTCAGTTTCTCACCAGCGATTTATAGATGTGTATCAATCTTTCGCATGATGGTTTTAGATCCATGTGTTCGACATGGCGGCGCAAGCTTGGTGACCTTGGACTTCGGAGGACTTCGCAGAGATTTCTAGCGAGTGAATTTGGATTTGGTTCACATACGCGGCAGGTATTTTCTTGATCGGCTATTTTTGAAAGATCACTCACATCCGTGGACACAAAGGGCACATTGCACGCCAGGGCTTCTTTTACAGAGTTTGGCCAACCCTCTGTTTCAGAGGTGCAAAGCACTGCGTCGCAGGTGGCGACGAAGGAGGGCATGTCCGTGTGTGAAATACCCGACGCTATTTTTAGCGTGACATCGCCGATGTTTTGTTTCACGATCGCAATCGTCCGTTCACACAAAGAAAACCTTTTGATCGGATCGCGCGGAGCGTTGGCTGTGAATAGCACATTGCGGGTGACATGCGTCGCATACATCCTCGGTTTCCAAAGAGCCAAATCAATTGGCGACGGCATGACATTGATCTTCGATTCCGTTACTTCTTGGGCGATTTCTTTTGCCAATCGGTTCGACACGGGCAGTACGGCAGAAAATTTCCCTAGCGAGCCGCGCGTCATGGCCCGTGCTAGGCGGGTGTGGAAATACAGTGCATGGAAGGTCTCGTTGTGCAAGTTCCAGTCGTTGCCGCGAACAGTAACCGCGGTCGGTCGGTCGTCGACGCCCGCAGTCACAAAGGCGCAGGCCGATCCATACTGAGCATGGACGACATCGAAGTCACGTGCGCGCAAACGGACGCGCTTGCGTGCCGCAAGAACATTCCATGGCGAGCGGAGATTTCCAAGGAATTCAAATTGGACATCAACTCCAAGCGCCCTCAAACCATTCGCCGATGTGTGCATGAAACAGCCCGTATTCGGCTTTAATGGGTTAAAATTATGGGTCCAGAGCACGCGCATCTAATGCACGAAAGATTAGGCGACCTTGCGGCAGCGTGCTTCAACTCCATTGCCCCCAGTGACAACATGAATCTCGACGGCTCCCAGTTTATTGAGCGTTGATTTAATCTGAGTCGTGGTGCGCAGATGCTTATACCAATCCGTCAAACTGTCGTGAGTATCAAGCAACGCCCATTCGTACTGTAACTGGTCATTGAGTTGGGGCAGTTCATGAAAATAGGTGAGCATCGGTGAGACACGGGATAATAATTTTTGCGCGAGCGGCGCATGCCGGAAAAATTTGTGAGCTGGTAAGAACATCGCGGTGAGGATTTCGCACGCGCGCATGCGAGAACTTGGCGAAAGGCGTTTTAGAATCGGTCGAAGCAGCATGGCGGTTATCTTGGTGTAGTGCTTGAACGACGGAGCATAGTGATCGAACACCAACCAACCGTTCGGCTTCACTTGCTCGAACAGTTTTCGTATTGTCAATTCAGGATTAGGAGTGTGCTGGATCACGCCAAGGCAGACCACCACATCGAACGAGTCGGGCTTGAATGGCGCGAGGCATATATCGCACTGGACGATCCGGTGGCGCTGATCCTGCGGAAAGTTGATCTGGTTGGATTCGACCGCGGAACTGAGATCTGCTGAAGTCAGTCGAACAACGGGGTAACCCAGCAAAATCTCAGTGAAACGCCCCGCGCCGCAACCCGCCTCAAGAATTTGAATTTCTCCTTGACCCGACAACTTATGAACCAATTCGTCGCCGAGACAGCGGTTCAGTCGATCTGCTGTGATGGACGTCCCGGTGTGCGAATCAAGTTGTGTTAGCCGCCAGCGTTTCCACTGTTCGCCAAAGGCGTCTGCGTAGTTGGTCAATTTGGGAACGACTCGTGGAATTCCAGAAAGCACTTGGTAGTTGGCACCGGATTTGGAACATAGCCCGGCATCGCAAGGCAAGAGTGGCTGCAGATTCTGCGGATCGACCAGTGGGGGAAAGGATTCAATGTTTTGGTTTGTCATGTGTCGAATCGAATTTTGAATCGGTTTGCCCAGATCGTAAAGTTATACAGTTTCCAAAGTAGCGAGGAAAAGTCAGCTTTGCCTTGTTCTGTCATCGCGAACCTCTGGTCGATTACGCTTCTTTGAATCACTCGGGGATTGGCGCGCTCGAACAATTCAAGATGGTCGACGAAATGCCCCCGAAGCGGACCCATGAGCCAGTGTTTAAATGGCACATTGAAACCGGTCTTTGGTCCGTCGAGCACAAAGTCTGGCACGATGCCGCGGAGTGCCTTCTTTAACAGCCACTTCTTCTGGCCCAGCGGCATCTTGCGGTATCCAGGGATTCTCGAGACAAAGTCGACAAGTTCGTGGTCAAGAAAAGGAACGCGAACTTCCAATCCATGAGCCATAGTTGAGCGATCAACCTTTTCAAGATAAATGTCGGGAAGCTGAATGCTCAGATCCACCATGGACATCTGCTGCCCAGCGTCGAGGTGTGCAAAACGCGCTCGTACCTCACGGTATCTCGCCATCGGATCGGATGTCGCGATTCGCTGTCTGAATGATGCATCGAACACATCGAGCGCCTCGCCACCGAGATCTTCCGCGGTCAAGAGAAGTCCGATTGTAACTCCAAGATCTTTTTGCCCAAAGATGTTGCAATATCGAAGGATGCGCTGGCGAAGCGAAGAGGCTGGAAGCGCGCCAGCCGCAATGCGTCCGACTCCCGCGAATGCGTGCAGTAGTGAATGCATGCGGAGAGTGGCGTAGCGCCTGTATCCACCAAAGACTTCGTCGCCGCCGTCGCCTTGCAAGACCACCTTGATTTCACCGGAGACTTTTTTCGCCATCAGGTAGAGCGGAATATTCGCCGCATCAAAGAATGGCATGCCGTGATGGTCAATCAGCGTCTCAACAACTCCTGCAATTTCACGGCCCTCTATGAATAGTTCGTGGTGGTCGGTTCCAAAGTGTTCTGCTACTTGTCGGGCCTTCGGCCGCTCGTCGGGATAGAGCGGGTCATCGAACCCGGCCGAGAATGTGGATAGGCGACTCGCGTGATGTCGCGAAGCAAAAGCGGTGATGGCGCTCGAGTCGATGCCGCCTGAAAGAAAAACGCCCACGGGCACATCGCTCACGAGTTGGCGCGCAACGGCCGCCTCGAGTAGATCGCGCGTGGTGGCGATCAAATCCTGTGCCGGTCTATGAACCTGTCTTGCGATCGCCGACTCTTTCTGTAGCGACCAGTATGCGGAAGTTTCTGATTTAAATGATTCGAGATCGAGTCGCAGAAAATGCCCAGGTAAAAGTTGACAGATGCCGTGGTAGAGCGTGCGCTGGCCGAGCGAGTTGCCATAAAGGAGCCACTCGTGAATTCCAGAAGTGTCACAATCGGGAGTGCGGCCGAGCAATGCAAGCAGCGCTGGAATTTCTGAAGCGAAGACAAGACGTTCATCGTCCAAAAAGTAGTAGAGTGGCTTGATACCTAGTCGGTCGCGCACTAGCCACAACTGGTTGTCTCGCTGGTCGTGCAAGGCGTACGCAAACATGCCGTTGAGTTGCCGGAACGACAATGCGCCGATCGCAGTGAATGCGCGAAGCACAACCTCCGTGTCGCAGGTTGAGTGAAGGTTTGAGAGACCAAGTGATGCAGAGAGTTCGCGGTAGTTGTAGACCTCGCCGTTGTACGTGATTGTCAGGCGACCATCTAACGATGTCATGGGTTGGTGGCCAGCCTCTGATAGATCGAGAATGCTTAAGCGGGTGTGTCCGAACCACACGGAATCACGCGTGCATTCACCGCGAGCATCAGGTCCACGGTGGCGTAGTAAGGACAATGCTTTCTCGCGCGAAGAGGAATTTTCTAGAGCGAATCCAGTGCGGACGACTGAGCCGGCGATTCCGCACATTGGCTTAGATGGTCTGCTTGGCGGCAAATTCCGACAGCGCCCAGTCGAGCGTCGTGTTCAGACCCCGTTCGAAATCCCGTTCGAATTCGAGTCCAAGTTCGCGCTTGATGAGCGAATTGTCCACGTCGAATTCGCGAATATCACCGGGCAGTGGGTCGCCGTGTGTGATCTTAATTTTCGGATTGACCCTCTTGAGAACCATGGAGGCCAGTTCGTTAACCGTCACGCGGATTCCTGACGCGCAGTTGTAGATCTTGCCGCGCGCAACTGGCATCGTTGCGGAACGGATGTTCGCCTCGACGATGTCACCTACCCATGTGAATGTCCGCATCTGCTGACCGTCTCCATGCACCAACAGTGGCTTGTCTTGCAACGCGCGTCGAAGAAAAATGGAGACGACCCCGCCCACATCGCTGCTCTCTTGGCGTGGACCATAGACATGGAAGTAGCGCAGAATTGTCGCGTCGATTCCAAACTGCGCAGCGAAGGTGTTGACATAGTTCTCACCGGCAAGTTTGCTGACACCGTATAAGCTGACAGGATGCAGGCGGTGCTGTTCGTTCTGCGGCATTGTGACGGGCTCTCCATATACGGAGCCAGTGGAGGCGTGGACATATTTTTCCACACCCGCCGCAACTGCTGCTTGGAGCAACCGAAGCGAACCTCCCGCATTCACTTCGAGATCCCTTGAAGGATCACGCATACAGATCGTTTTCTTCGAGGCTGCCTGGTGGAAGACAGTGTCGACGCCTGTCATCGCGTCGCTCACCGCCTTGGCATCGGTGACATCGCCGTGGATATTTTCAAAATTTTTCATTCCCCGAAACGGATTCAGGTTTTCTGGCTTTCCAGCCGAGTAATCGTCGAAGGCCACAACCGAAATTTCCTGCTTGAGAAGAGCCTCTGTGAGATGGCTGCCTATGAATCCGGCTGCGCCAGTAACAAGTGCGCGACGAATTTTTCGATTATGACCCGTGTTCGCGAGCATTTGGGAATTCCTTGGTGAATCGATCGAATCTATTCCCAACGATTGGGAGGAGAATCAATTTGAATCAGGATGATACAGCTAATGCATTGTGTATAGAGACGGAATCTTCGTAGAGGGTTTCCAGGTAAGCCACGTGCGCATCCGCCGAATAATCAGTCCGACTCCGTTGCGATGCGGCTGCGCCACGTTTTTTCGTGTGAAACGGATCCCTGACCATATTTGCGATTGCGTCCGCAAGCGCATGTTTGTCGTGCCGAATTCGCGTGCCGACGGATTCATCCACAAGCCGTAAGGTGTCGCCGACATCTGTTGCAATGATCGCGCATCCGGCACCCATGGCCTCTAGTAGCGATTGACTTCCGTAGTTGTCTCCAGTTTGAAGCGAAGCAAAGATGGCGGCTCGTGAAAGATGCTCCAGAGGATCACAGACAAAGTCGATCGACACGCAGGATTCAAGGGCGAGCTCTTTGATTTTGAGTTGCACTTCCTGAAGCATCGGACCCTGACCAAGGATTAATCCTCGCACTACGGCGCCCTTCTTCCGCGCTTCCGCGAGACCTTCTAGAAACAGGATCGGAGATTTCTCGGATGAAAGTCGCCCGACGAAGACCACCAGTGACGGATCGCGCAGAACCGAAGGAGGCTCCTGGCCATATTGGGCAAAATAGGAGGGGCTTGTAATGGTTTTCCACTTTGGATCGGAGATCGCAACCGCCATTTCAAGCGCGACACGAATGCGATTCGTTTGGCAGTGAATAATGCTTGCTCGGGTCGCGGCCCGTTGAAAATGCCTGCGGCCCAAGCCTTCTAAAGTCGAGTCCACGCATTCGTATACCAGTGGAACATTGGGCGGCACAAGGGGACCGCAGGGCAAGCCGATGTGCGCAACGGAATTCTTGTCCGCCTCAATTTTTTTCCAAAGCTCGTGAAACCGAGGGACGATCATTCGCGTGCGTAGCGCACCGGCGATGGGATTTTTCTCAAGACTTTTCCATTTTTCGAAAGAAGCTCGCACGGGTGTCGGTTCATTCACCGCCCATATATCTGGATCTTTGGCGCTTTCAATGAGCCCCGCCTTGACAAGCCCAGCCAGCATGGTGTCGGGGATTACGAGCACGGGACGGACATTCCCGCGACTACGCAGTATGCGCCAAATGTTCGCAAATCGCCGTTCCGTTCCGGCGACACCGAAGCCGACATTTATCAGGTAGACATTTCGCATGGCAAGAATGGCGAATGTATATGATTCTTAAAAGCGAGAAAATTTGAAGATGAATCCTTTTAAAGAACTTGCTAGACATATTTACAGATTTCTGCGGAAGATGTGTCGTGCCTGTATTTACACCATTCGGTGGGGCGGGCGGGGTGTGAGAACGAGCACGAACTCGTGGATTTCCATGCGGGCGACCATACAAGGACATCGCGGGGCAGAAATCACGATCGGCCGCGACTGCGAGATCCATCCCTATTCTATGATTCTCGGTTATGGGGGAAACATTCGAATTGGCGACCGAGTAAGCGTGAATTCATTCACCGTCATTAACGGAATTGGGGATGTGTGGATCGGATCCGGTGTGCGCATGGCGACATCTGTCACGATCATTCCTGGGAATCACATTCAGGGAACCGACGTGATTCCGCTTACCGAGTCTGGCATCACAAAGATCGGAATTCGCATCGAGGACAATGTCTGGATTGGCGCGGGCGTCATTATTCTTGATGGCGTGACCGTGGGCAGGAATGCAATCATCGGGGCAGGAAGTGTTGTGACCCGAGATGTGCCAGCCAATGCGAAGGTCGTAGGTGTTCCCGCGCGCCCGTTGGTTTAGGCGCCGGCTCGACACAATTAATCGGGATCAAGTTGCATGAATTTGCTTTTCAGATTTTGCGATCACGGTCGACAGTAAAACATTATTTCGGTGATATCTGCAGCCCACGGCTACTGCCACCGGAATCAACATCAACTCGGCTTTTAGCAGTGTGGGAACGGTCAGAAAGACGATGAAAAATGCCAGGCCTGTGAATGTGACTACAAACACACCGACCATTCCGAAAGGCTTGAGACCTCGAAACATCGCGAGCCAAAGAAGAAAGAATATGACAAGGCAGAGCCCGCCTCCGAAGAATCCTCCAGCTGAGGAGTAGTAAAGCAAAGTGGAGTGTGGATTCGATTCGCCAGCGGCGCCGACGTCCGCGTCTTCGATTGCCGCATAACCACCGCGGAGATATGTATCGGTCGACGTCATCGCATCGTAAAAGCCGGAATATCCAACGCCCAGTGGATGCGCCATCATGATCTCCCCCACACCTAAGTAATAGGCTGTGCGGGCTTGATTGGATGCACTTTGTTGTGATTGATCAAGTGTCAAATCTAGTGACGATGATTTGAGATAAAAAAAATTGTTCAGTGATTCAGCTATCGCAACTCCGTGCGTTGTTCCTAGATAGAAAAATATTGCAGCGCACATCAGGATCCCCGTTGCTCGCAGGAAGTCTCCTCTCTCGCGTTTCGATTTGAACAAAATCACCAAGATCATGCAGCAGACGCCTGCCAACGCCGTCCCCATGCCAATCTTCGAGTAACTGATCCCCGCACCGAAGCAGCACGCCAAGCCGCCGACAAGAGCAAGAATAATGTCTATTCGTCTTGTTGAGATCAATGCTAGCCAGGCCGAAAGGCAGACTCCCATTCCCATGCTCGTTCCAGGGCCATTTTGTCCCATTAGGGTTGGTAGCACGCCAATCATCAAGGTGTTTCCCCTGAATGTTGAAATGAGATTTACACATGTGGACGCAACTAATCCAATGAAAAATGCGCGCAAGACAAAAACAGGGTTTTTTACAGCCCATTGTGTTACAACAATCAGCAAAATCACCATAAGAATTATGCGACCCGACTCGGCGGCGTCCATAAATGGACGCGGTCCGAAGAAGCCGATGATCGCGCACCACACAGCAAGTCCCACTAAATATTTGCACGCAATATTTATTATGTGATCAGGCTGATGAAAATTATTTTTCGCCCTAGAGCACAAACGCAAGACCAAATAGGCTATAAAAATAATCTCGTGTATAAAAATTCCGTAAACCACTTGGATGGGGGTCAGCCAATAAGGCACCGAATCATCTGTGGGCAAGCACAGGCGCCAGCCGCCTAAGGAGAGAATGACGAAAGTAAAAAGGGCATCTAATTTATTCGAGGTATCCGCACTGCCCGTCACTTGTCCTTTAAAATTCTGCAAGGGGGCTGAGCGATATCGAACCTCTCTTTGGCTCGAAGGGGTGATGATGTAATCAGGCATCGTCCGTTGACACACTTTTTCTTGTATTCGAGACTGTGTGCTCTCTTAGTCGATCAAAGCACGCCGTGAATCTCGCCACGTCCTCATCGGATAGCGGTTTAGTCCAATCGTTGTACTTGGCAGGCATGAAACGGGCTAGGTACTGAACATACGCGGCGAGAATTTCTGAGCGATCTGGCTTTGGTTTGGAAATTGCCGCACGAATCTGCTTGGAAAGATCCGTGATTCGACCGGTTCTTTCGACGCTTGGGAAATGCAAGTAGGGAGATTCACCGAACATCAAAACGGGCTTGCCAAGCAGTGCGGATTCCAAACAGATCGTCCCCTGAATTCCAAAAATGAGACCAGCTTGATTTATAAAGTCGCGCGACGAAGCGGTTGGGTGAACAAGTTGAACATTGGGAAGCGCGAGGAGTTGTCGAAGTTGCCTTGGCGAATAATTATCGGCGTCGCTGATGTGCACTTTCACCAGCAACCGCATGTTTGGCGGCATGGCACGCACAATCTGTTGGATCAGATGGAACTGGTCAGAGAAGAAAGGAGCCCATGCGTCAATGGACGATTCGGGCTGCATGTGCAGCGCAAAAAGAGCGAAGAGAGCTGCCGGCGGTTGACGAACGAACAACTTGTTGGGAAACAAAAGAGTGTTTCGCCGTTTACGCATGTATTGGATGCTCATTTGCATTGGACTCGCTTTTGTGAAGCGATCAAAAAAGCCGTTGAATGCCAGCGTTGTTCGTTGGATCACCGTTGAGAGGTGTGTCGGCAATTTCTTGAGCACCATGCCTATCGAATGAGCGGAGACAAATGCGGGGGTTTGTGACCGTAGCGACTCAAACGCTACAAGTGCCTCCGTGGCCTCATGCTGAAGAGATTCATCCAGAGGTCGCAGAATTTTGAGTTGGGCATCTGGGCAAATCTGGTCGCAGAAAGCTAGATAGCCTCGGGGAATTGTTGTGAAAGCCATTGCCACCCATGGAATGTCGAGAGATCGACAAACCGCAAGCCCAATGCCCGCATCCAAGCTGTCAAATCCACCGATCACGACATCTGGTTTCTTTGCTTTCAGGATGCTTGTGATTCGTTGGGCGAGAAGAGTAGCGTAGGACAGTGCTTCCGAATTCGGAAGTTTGCGCAGAATTCGATCGCCAAGGATCATGTTGTGAATCGTCGGGATCCCATCGGCCTCGAGTGACGCAAGAAGGTCGAGATCTGGCGGCGGCAACGGGTCGCCCCTCGCCTTGCGAACGGGAATCACATCCGATCGATGTGACTTCTTGTTCAGGATGGCGGCGTCAATGTCGGTGTGGACGATGTGTGTGAATCTAAAATCCGAGGATTCCTGGATGCGGTCGAGCATCTTTTCGATTAGAAGCGCGTCCCAGCCAATACTTGTGATATTGAAATGGGTGTCCGATGGCATCGGAGATCAGCATAACAAAGGGACGAAGCAAATTTCTCTTCGAACGAGTTTGAAGAAATTATGACGACGGGAATCGCTCGAGCAGATCCCACGCCAGCGCGGTGCCTCGCGGAATATCGGTTTTCACCTTTAGTCCCAGTACATCGTCTAGATGTTTCGGCGACAACCCTAAACCTGGCCGAATAGCCCGAACACCCTCTTGTGTCAGTACATCGCCGGCTTTGAGATCCTTCACGATGTAGAGCGATCGACGAAAAATAATGGAAGCCTTCTCCGCCTGTGTTGGTCCATAGCTGACTTCGCCGAGTGATTGCCAAGCTCGTTTGGTTTCTACCACTAAACGAGCCATCTCCGCGGGTTCCATAGAAAAGGTGCTGTCTACGCCACCGTCGGCGCGACTGAGCGTGAAATGTTTTTCGATCACCGTTGCGCCAAGAGCAACACTAGCGACAGAAACTCCTACGCCCATAGTGTGATCGGAGAGACCGACTTCGCACTTGAATCTGTCTCTCAGATGCGGGATGGTTAGAATATTAGTGTTTTCCGCAGTGGCGGGATAGGTACTTGTGCACTTCAGCAGAATAAGATCCTTGCATCCTGCCAAGCGCGCCGCAGTGACGGTGTCATCCAATTCAGCTTCGGTTGCCATGCCTGTTGAAATAATAATCGGCTTGCCTGTTGCTGCGACTCTGCGAATCAGGGGTATATCAGTATTCTCGAATGAGGCAATTTTATAACATGGAACATTCAGGCCTTCAAGAAAGTCAACGGAGGTGTCATCAAACGGAGTGCTGAAGGCGATCATTCCATGTTTCCTCGCGCGCTCGAAAATAGATTTATGCCACTCCCATGGGGTGTAGGCTTGACCGTACAGTTTGTAAAGAGAAGTGCCAGTCCACAAACTGTTGGGATCACTAATGTGAAACTCGCGCTCATCCAGATCCAGCGTCATTGTGTCGGGTGTATAGGTCTGGATCTTCAGCGCATGGGCACCGGCCTTGGCAGCCGCCTCGACAATTTCAAGCGCGCGCTCTAGCGACTGATTATGGTTGCCGGACATCTCGGCGATGATGAAGGGGGAATGATCAAGATCAATCGCTCGCCCAGCGATAACGATATTTGGTCTACTCGTCATTCTTGTCCTTTTCGATTCGAATCAGATATCGACAGCCGCGATAATAGAAAAATGCAGGGAATCGTTCGGTGTCGACCACGCGCAATAGTTCGAATTGATCGGCGATCGATTTATCGGGGTCGAGGCGGCTGTCTTCTGGAGATCGTTTGACCATGTACGAGCCCGAATTACCCAGTTGGGGGATGGGTCGAATAGTTTCAAATTGATCAACTGCTTTGGTCATCAGTGAAAGTTCCGCTTCAAACAACTTTGCGTTGATTTCAGGAAGGAGTTCGTGACCTTCAAGCGAGAATTTCGTCTTGAGCCAGATGGCACCACTGTCCACGGGTTCGCTGGCTTCAATCAGGCTTACTGTGATTTGAGATGCTCCGGCTAGAATCGACCAGATATAAGGTGACCATCCTCGGCCTTGCGGTAAGTCGCTGGCATGTAGAACAAGGGTTGCCTTGTACTTTTGCCTGACGGAAATTTCGATCAACTCGCCGCAGGAAACAAGGAAAAGAATATCTCCACCCTTTAATTCTGATTTACGATGATCAAGTCGAACAATGTGTCCCTTGACTGACATCTCGGAATTCCATCGCTTGAGATGATTTACCACAGGATGATGCGGATCGGTGCAAAGGACGGAAATATTCATATCAATAGCCCAGGGCTAAACAGAGCCTGTCAACACCAAGTCCATCAACTAGTGAAAAGGCTTTAGTAGACATTGTGAACGTTCGATCCGGATTTCGCAGTATTTCAAGAATAGCATGGCGCATGGTGGCGTCGTTGGCAACGCTTTGCGAACCTAGATATTGGCAAGCGCCAAAAGAGTCAAGTGCAGACGTGATTTCAATTTGATTGTTGGCGAGTGACACAATAAGGGAGGGTAATCCCAAGGAACAGCGCTCCCAAGTTGCGGACCCGCCTGCGCCAATGCAAAAATCAGCATTTGACATGAGCTCCGCCATTCGTGATGTTTCTACATGACAATTAAAATTATATTGTAAGCATTGAGAATTAATTTCTTGAAGTTGTGAATGTTCAGCTCCGATCACTACGTCGACCGCGATCTCTGTGCCGCAAATTTGGCTGAGAACCTCGATGGTGCGGCCAGTGTGGTTCCCCGCATCCATTCCGCCAAAGAAAACCAAGATCTTTTTCACGGGGCCAGTACGCGGGTTTGTTTTTGTGCGCCAAACTCTAAATTCATCTCGCAGTAGTGCATAGCGTGGACCTAGTAGCAGCGCGCAGGTTGTAGGAACCTTGCCGACATATCGTTTGTCCGCGTTGAGATAGAAGTTTTGGTCAAGGAGTACATCACAATCATGCATTCGATCCGCGGTGTCGTCGATAGCCATGATGCGTGAAGCCTTGGCGCGTAAAGAAGTTTCCCATCGCGCATCTATGCCATAGTGATCGACAATAATCCAATCTAATTTTACGTTATCTAGAGCCGCAATTGTTTCGGTTGCATCTTGATGCTGAGATACGCCAAGCAATTTGGATTGAGGAAGATCGTCAAGAGGGTCGCTATTGGGTGCACTGTTGAGACGCAAGACTTGGTGCCCACTTGAAGTCAAGATGCTTTCTAAATATTGCGGTAAATGGCGGCAAATAAAGACGGACTGGACGTCACGTTTTTGCAGGGCGTTCGCCAATGTCAAACAGCGCATCACATGGCCCACGCCGATTTGGGTCGAGGCATCGGCTCGGAAGGTAATGTTCATAACTTCGCCCCGTTATAAAACATTTCGTTCCATGAGGAACCAAGTAATATCGTCCTGGGGAAAACAGGGATCTCTTCGATATGCGAACCCATAATCTAAGAGACGCATTTGAGAATGACGTTCCAGAATTTCTCCCGCAAAGTCGCGCTTGAAGAGTCGATCATTGTGTCCGCGATAAGGAATGGCTATTGGAGTGGGATTATAATATTCCGCAACCAAGAGGTATCGCGCGCATGATGCCACCAACTTGTCATAAACGCTCAGTAGTGAGGCGGGGTTGATGTGAATCAACACTCCTTTTATGAGGACTAAATCCCAGGTTCGCAGTGGGGCAAAATCCAAAATTGAGCTGTTGACTACATTGCTTGCGGGAATCACTCGCGCGAGTTCGTTCGAAGCCCCAGTATTGATTTCAATGCCATGCAATTCGACGGCCGGATAGAGCAGTTTCATCGCTTTGAGGTTCATGCCAATATTGGCTCCAAACTCAATGCAACTCTTGACTCCGCCAGCCGTGCGCAAGGCCGTAGAGAAGAAATTCAAATTCGATGCCAATAGCGCATCACCCTGATTCCGTTGAATATATTCGTTGCCGAAACTCCCAGCCCAAAATGTTTCTTGTTCCGTCTTGAATTCCATGACTTAGCCTTCTTGGTGGCGATTGCGCTCGCTTGATTGAAGAATGCGGAAAAGTTGCTCTGCGCGTTCCCAATCTTCGATCGTATCAATGTCTTGCACTCGAAATGAGGGAAGTCTGATCGCTGCTGACCCATGTCCAAAGATGACTTTGCCGGCGATCCAAGCATCTGAACGTCCCCAGTAAAACTGTCCAGCATCGTGGAATGAATCTTCGAGATCTTGAGAACGCGTGTTGAACTGCTTTGGGTCAAACATTTCTACAGTTCCTTGATCTGTAATACGGATTGCTCTTTGAATTGGGAACGGGTACTTGGTCACCGAGAAAGCGTAGTCGAAGTTGGTACTCGAATTGACGAGTTGATCGAATCCGGCGCGGAGATCGGGTGCTTGAATAAACGGCGCAGTGGCGTAGATGCAGCACGTATGCAGCGGCGCGATCCCTTGCTCACGAAGCCAGTCGATGGCATGGGTGACTACGGGAATTGTCCCAGTGTGATCGTCCGCAAGAGACTTCGGGCGCATGAACGGGATTTCGGCGCCATACGTCTTTGCAACATCGGCAATCTCTTCGTCATCCGTCGACACGATGATGCGCTCGAAACAACCGCTAAGTTGCGCCGCCTCGATCGACCAAGCAATGATCGGCTTGCCATGAAAAAGACGAATATTCTTTCTTGGAATGCGTTTGCTGCCGCCGCGTGCGGGGATCACGGCGATGTTCATGTCTCAATTGCCTTTCTTAGCGCGGCCACGACTCGATCTTGTTGATCTTCTGTGATGCCCGAATACATTGGAATACTTATCGCGTCGGCATAATATCGCTCCGACTCTGGAAAGTGCGATGGATTGAAACCCATTTGTGCATAGTACGGTTGGCGATAGACAGGAATGTAGTGCAGATTGACGCCGAAACCAGCTGCTCGTAGCGCTTCAAAGACTTCACGATGCGATTTTTTGGTTTTAGGTAAGCGCAAGCGAATGACGTACAAATGAAATGCCGAATAAACATCCAGGGGTTGCAATTGAACCGTCACGGGTAAGTGCGCAAGCATTTTTGTGTAACGATTTGCGATTTGATTTCTAGTTTCCACAAACTCTTCAAGCCTTTTCATTTGGCTGAGACCTAGCGCGGCATGGATATCTGTCAATCGGTAATTCAACCCTAATTCTAGTTGCTGGTAGTACCATGGACCGTCTGGTTCGTGGGTCATTTCAGCGGGGTCGCGGGTAATACCATGCGTGCGTAGTCGCGCCATATGACTGGCCAGTTTGTCGTCATTGGTGACAGCCATGCCACCCTCGCCTGTGGTGATGATTTTAACTGGATGAAAGCTAAATACAGCGATGTCGCTGAAGCGGCAATTGCCAACTGGTTCACGGCGATATGTCCCTCCAATAGCATGCGAAGCATCTTCAATAATTTTGAAACCGTATTGTTGGCCAAGCTCATGAATGGCGGCCATGTCGCACGATTGTCCGCAAAGGTGGACTGGGATGACAACTTTTGGAAGTTTCCCAATTTTTTGCGCGCCCTTTAGTTTGGAACGAAGGCACTCAACACTCATGTTGTAGGTGAGGGGATCGATGTCAACAAAATCAACAGCAGCCCCGCAATATCGAGCGCAATTTGCACTGGCGACAAATGTGATGGGGGATGTCCAAACGAGATCGCCATTGCCGACTCCTAAAGCCAGGCAAGCAATGTGCAGAGCACTAGTAGCGCTATTGACCGCCACTGCATGGCGAACGCCACAGTGCATGGCGACGGCATTTTCAAATGCTGGAACAACGGGGCCTTGTGTTAGAAAGTCAGAGCGTAATACCTTGACAACCGCGTCAATGTCTGCTTGATTAATGTCTTGACGTCCGTATGGGATCATGGAAAATTATATCTTGCCAATTTTCGCGCGGTTCTGCTCGATCCACGCGCGCAAGGAATCGGGGCTCATCCAATCGGGATTATTGTCAGAGCAATATGTGAAATCCGCCGCGACCAACTTGCCGCCGTGGTTTCTATTGGTGTCTTTACTCCAGTTATGTATGGCTGGAAGGATTTTAAAGTGGGAGTCATATTCGTATGTGTGGGGAGCATCTTCGGCACCAATCATTTGCTCGTGCAACTTTTCACCAGGGCGAATACCAATAACATCGTGCCGAGCACTCGGCACTGTTGCGCGCGCGATCTCTGGCAATTTCATGGATGGGATTTTTTTGACATATATTTCCCCGCCATGCATATCTTCAAAGGCATGCCAAACAAGCTCAACACCTTGTTCCAAGGTGATCATGAAGCGGGTCATACGCGCATCAGTAATAGGAAGTATCCCCTTATCGGCAAGGCTTAGAAAATATGGAATGACAGAGCCCCTTGAGCCCATGACATTTCCATATCTCACTACGGCAAAGCGCGTGGAATGGCTGCCAGAATATGAATTACCAGCAATGAAAAGTTTGTCAGCAGTGAGTTTGGTGGCGCCATAGAGATTGATGGGACTGCTAGCCTTGTCCGTTGAAAGGGCGACCACGCGCTTCACGCCTTGGTCAATAGCCGCGTCAATGACATTCATTGCGCCTATGACATTGGTTTTGACGCATTCAAATGGATTGTATTCCGCAGTAGGCACAATCTTGGTGGCTGCTGCATGAACAACATAATCAACGCCATCAAGGGCGCGAGAAAGACGATCTTTGTCGCGGACGTCGCCAATGAAGAAGCGGACTGCATTATTGTTGCCGTAAATCTTGGCCATTTCCCATTGCTTCATTTCGTCGCGGGAGTAGATGACTAGCCTACGTGGCTTATATTTTTCCAAAGTCATTGGCACAAATGTGTGGCCGAAAGAGCCTGTTCCACCGCTAATTAGGATTGATGAATTAGTAAGCATAATTTTTTATGTTTGCAAAGTCTGAGGAAGATTAACAGTTTGGAAAGGCTTGGGGTCTCAGTTCAGTCTGAGTCATAGCTCCGCTTTCTAATCGAAATAATCGATCGCAATGTTCTACAGTACTAAGGCGGTGGGCGACAATAAGAATAGTTTTCGTTCCACGAAGAGCGGTAATGGCGTCCATGACACCCTGCTCGGTTTCGGTATCAAGTGCGCTAGTTGCTTCATCAAGCACAAGCACGCTGGGGTCGTTATAAAGTGCGCGAGCAATACCAATGCGCTGACGCTGACCGCCCGAAAGCCGAATTCCGCGCTCGCCGACAATAGTTTCGATACCAGAGGGAAGCGTGCCTACAAAACCTTCAAGTTGCGCGGAGCAAATTGCGCGGGCAACGGCCTTATTATCGATCTTGTCATCAGCAAGGCCAAAGGCAACATTGCGCCGCAACGAATCGTCGGTTAGATAAATGGACTGAGGTACATAGCCAATTTGATTTTGCCAGCCGCGCAGATTGTTCTGGATGTCACTGTTGTTCACCAGAATTGTTCCAGCACTTGGTGTTAATAGACCCAACACGACATCGACCAAAGTGCTTTTGCCAGATCCACTTGGACCAATAAACCCAACAGTCTCGCCTCGGCGAATTGTCAGCGAAACATTGGTCAGTGCAGGGACCTGTGCCTGTGGATAGACGAATGTTAAGCCAGTAATTTCAATTTCCTTCCAAAACTTATACGCAGCACTGTCATTGGAAACCGTTGTTGGAGCAAGAGGCGCAAGATCAAGCTCGTTATAAATTGTTTCAATTGTAATTTTTCCAAAACGTAGTGACTGCATCGCTCCGAGTAGGCGATTCACCGCAGGCATGAGTCGAAATGCGGCGATAGCAAATAGACCTAAAGTTGGTCCGATGCTTGCCAATGGTCGACCTTGTGCAATCATTAGGATCACGAGCCCTGAGAGGGCCATGATTGCTAATAATTCGAGCCAAAGACGCGGAAATTGTTGAAGCGTTAATTGGTTTTGAAGGACTCGAGCGCTTTCGTTGCTGTGCAAGCTGTAATTCCGAATAAATTCATATTCGCGACCACTTAATTTTATTTCTTTGGCTCCACCAAGGCCTTGTTGAAGATGTTGGAGTCTGAGTTGTTCGTGGAACTTTCGTTCTGTGCCCCAATTTGAAATACGCGTACGAGTGGTTCTATGAAAAAAATATGCTGCAATCGTCAAGATGAAAGCAATGAGTATTGCACCAAGCGGTTCCATTGTTAGAAGAAGCACCGCTAATCCAAGAAACACAAAACACTCTCCAAGTGTTGTTATCAGAGGCAGTATTGTGTTGAATGTCAAAAGTTGAGTTTCGGCAGTCGCGATGTGGATGAGATCTGACGAATTTCTCTGAAGGTGAAATGTATAGGGTTGGCCAAGGTAGGTTTTAAATAGTCTTTGCGAAAGTTCGGCTTGGGTTCCAAACGCAAATTGAAATTGGCTCCACCCTAAGAATCCAAGAAATACTGCTTTAACTAAGTAAATGCCGACCAGAGAAAGCATCGCTCCCACAATAAGTGTCTTTTGGTCTGGATTACCAAGGAAATCAAGCGCGGGTTGGAGGCGCGGGTAACTCTTGACTAGATTATCGTCTGTAATCAGCGCAATGACGGGAATAACAAGACCCACTCCGAGTGTTTCAAGCCCCATTCCAATAATCATTAATCCCAGAAGTGCTACGGCGTTTTTACGCTGCTGCCGCGTAAGTAGCGCCCAGACTTTAGCAAGCGTCGATTGGTTCATTATTCGGAGTTCCAGAGCAAGACCAGGTGTTTATAAAGGAGTTGCTTGGATAGTAGCAAACACATTCTTTGTCCTTGAAAGAGGAATTATTGCGAGCAGTTCATCAATCAATTCGATATGTCGCAATGGGTTAGCGCTTATGCACCATTGAATTGATCAACGTGTACGTGCTTCCAGTTTTCTCACATCTCACCTCTCCACTCCCATTTAACGGCAATTTCAGTTGCTCACCAAATTCGCTCATCCAGCCAATTTGTTTCGCAGGCACACCAACCATCAACGCATATGGCTTCGCATCTTTGTTCACCACGGCACCCGCGCCAACAAATGCAAACTCGCCGATCGTGATCCCACAAACGATGGTGCAGTTGGCACCTAGCGTCGCACCGCGCTTCACTACAGTATCCCGGTATTCATCCTTGCGAGTCACGGCACTGCGTGGGTTATAAACATTGGTAAATACCATGCTCGGCCCGCAGAACACATCATCTTCCAAAGTCACATTGTCATACACACTGACATTATTTTGAATCTTTACATTGTTGCCAATCACAACGCTATTGCCGACATAAACGTTTTGCCCCAGCGAACACCTCTCCCCAATCTTCGCGCCGCCGCTGACATGCACCCAGTGCCAAATGCGCGTTCCCGCACCAATGGTTGCGCCCGCATCAACGATTGCCGTATCGTGCTTGGTGTAATTCATGCGCGTACTGTCTCTCTCAGGAATGGGTGGTAATCGCCTTGCAAGCCTAGTGGTGCTGCTTCACGAATCTCGCCGACGGTTTCAATGGCGACACGGTTTTCTTCAAGCCCGAACCCTCCTCCCGAAAGCATGTCTTCATAAATACGCGTGTGTAAGTCTGAGAATCCATCTGAGAATTCAATTTCTTCATCACCCATGCGGATGGATCGATAAGTGCGTTGATTCTTAGCGCGAGTTTCTATGGGTAAGTCGTTGCAATCTACGGAAAGAAACCAGCGAACGCGCGCACGGTCATATTCCAGATAACCGGCCGCCTTGGTTGGACTACGGTGATGAACTTTGTTTTCAACGACATTTCCAAACACAAAGTGCAACATGTCATAGAAATGAACGCCAATATTGGTGGCCACTCCACCTGACTTAGCATTGTCGCCCTTCCAAGATTGGAAATACCAATGTCCGCGACTAGTGATATATGTCAGGTCAAGATCAAATTTTTTATTCTTTGGTGCTTTGGCAACCCGCTCCTTCAGCGCCAAAATTGCTGGGTGCAATCGTAGTTGCAGCACGGTATAGATTCGGTTGCCACTTTCACGCTCAACCTCCAATAAGCCCTCAATATTTCTGGCATTCAGCACGATTGGCTTTTCACACAGAGCGTTTGATCCGGAGCGCAATGCAAACCGAATATGAGCATCGTGCAGATAGTTTGGCGAGCAGATGGAGACATAATCAATTTGCCGTCCCGTATTTGCACGACGGAGTTTGTCTGTATGACGATCGAATCGTTCAAACTCAGTAAAAAAATCCGCATCTGGGAAAAAACTATCAATTATTCCAACCGAGTCGTTTGGATCAAGGGCGGCCACAAGGGCATTGCCTGTGTCTTTGATGGCCTTCAGGTGGCGGGGTGCTATGAAACCGCCAACCCCGATTAGGGCGAAATTCTTCATGAGTTGAAAGATACTCTAACTGCGTGTTTCGAATTTGATTTAGGACACGTCGTCAATATAAAGATTAGTCAGATAAAGCATTCCGCTTGCGCAAGTAATTTTCCTTGCGCATCTTTGCCAGACAGTGCGGGGATGATGTCTTGCAGCGGCCATTTGATGCCAATAGCGGGGTCATTCCAAGCGATGCAGCGTTCGAACTGGGGCGCCCAGAAATCCGTGGCTTTGTAGAGGAATTCCGCGGTATCGCTAAGGACTAAGAAACCGTGCGCGAAGCCGGGCGGCACCCAAATTTGTTTATTGTTTTGCGCGGAAAGTATTTCGCCAACCCAATTTCCAAATGTGGGGGATGACTTGCGGATATCAACCGCAACATCAAACACTTCGCCTTGCGTTACTCGTACCAACTTGCCTTGTGGTTGCTGAATTTGATAGTGCAGTCCGCGCAATACACCCTTGGCAGAGCGTGAGTGATTGTCTTGCACAAAGTGGGGAGCGGGTTGGCCAAGTGCTTGCTCAAATACGCGCTGGTTGAAACTTTCGTAAAAGAAACCGCGATCGTCACCGAATACCTTGGGCGTGAAGCAAATTACATCTGGAATAGCTAGGCGCTGGGCTTGCATTAGCGCTGCGCCTGCCAAAGTATTGTCGAACGTTGGGTAGCTCGTGCTAGCAACACTTGCATTTGTAACGCCAGGACTATGCATATTTCGATATTATAGTTTGCAAACATTATAATTTTGCGTCTTTCAACACCTGCATTAAGTAGCGGCCATATCCATTCTTCAGCATCGGCGCGGCAAGTTTTTCTATTTGAGCGCGATCAATCCATTTCTTGGTAAATGCAATTTCTTCGGGGCAGGCAATCTTCAAGCCTTGTCGGTGCTCTAGCGTTGCAATGAAGTGGCTAGCCTCTAGCAGGGATTCGTGCGTCCCCGTATCAAGCCACGCAAAGCCGCGGCCCATTATTTCTACACCAAGCGTGTTGCGTTCTAGATACAGTCGGTTTAGATCTGTAATTTCTAGCTCGCCGCGCTTTGAAGGCTTGAGTGACTTTGCCAAATTGACAACATGTTCGTCATAAAAATACAGCCCAGTGACAGCGTAATTTGACTTGGGTTGCGGGGGTTTTTCTTCAAGACTCACGGCCTTGCCTGCGGTATTAAATTCCACGACGCCGTAGCGCTCCGGGTCTTGCACGTGATAGGCAAACACCGTTGCGCCAGTGTTGCGCGCAAGGGCATTCTCAAGAAGCTTTGGAAAGTCGTGGCCGTAGAAAATGTTGTCGCCAAGTACGAGAGCGCTTGGACATCCATTAATAAATTTTTCGCCAATAATAAATGCCTGCGCAAGTCCATCGGGCGATGGCTGCACGGCGTATGAAATGTTCAAACCCCATTGTGTTCCGTTCCCAAGCAGTTGCTCAAAGCGTGGGGTGTCGTGCGGAGTTGAAATAATAAGTATGTCGCGAATACCAGCCAGCATCAGTGTGCTCAGTGGATAATAAATCATGGGCTTATCAAATACGGGCAGCAACTGTTTGGAAATTGCAAGCGTAGCTGGATGCAGCCGCGAGCCTGTTCCACCAGCCAGAATAATGCCCTTGCGACTTATAGTGCCACTCATGTAGTTGCTCCGCGAATAAGTTCATTTACAACGTTTCTACAATCCGTGTGCCAATCGGGGCACGTAATACCAAAGGTACCTTCGAATTTGTCCACGCACATTCTGGAATTGCTAGGGCGAGGTGCGGGCAGCGGATACTGTGAAGTCGGTATGGCGGCAATGCGTGCGGGTGTGACTTGAAGGGGCGTGCCGCAATCAAGCGCGCACTGTACGACGTAGCTGGCCAAGGTGTGCCAACTTGCTTCACCGCGCGCGGTCACGTGATATGTCCCCAAATGCTTGGCGCGCGCGCTAGCGTTGGCTCTGTCAAAGTCGATCATTTTTGCCGTGGAATGCGCTAGAAATCCCGCAAAGGTTGGCGCGCCAATTTGGTCATTGATAACGCTAAGCGATTCATGTTCTGCGGCCAGGCGCAAGATGGTGCGAACAAAGTTCTGACCGCGCGCGGCGTACACCCAACTTGTTCTCAGTATGAAATGGTTGCAACTGGAATTTCTAATGGCGGTTTCACCAGCAAGTTTACTGTGGCCATACACGCTCAGCGGTTGCGGCGTGTCGGTTTCAATCCAAGGGCGCGTGCCGCTACCGTTAAAAACATAGTCGGTTGAATAATGAACAAGCAGTGCGTTCAGTTGCTTGGCTTGCGCGGCCAGGACGCCAACCGCGGCGCCATTAATTGTGTACGCGGTTGCGGAGTCTGATTCCGCTTTATCCACGGCGGTATATGCGGCGGCATTCACAATGACGGCGGGGTTGTGTTTGCGTACTAGTTCGGCAAGTTGGTCAAGTTGTAGAAAGTCAACGTCAGGAAAATCAAGCGCGGTGATTTTGCCAAGCGGTGCAAGCGTGCGCTGAAGTTCAAATCCAACTTGCCCAGTGTTTCCTAGCAGCAGAATATTCATGGTGGAATTTTTGGTTGCGGTTTACGAGTAGTTGGTGGCGATCCACTTTCGATATTCGCCGCTGGTGACTTGTTGCACCCACGCCGCATTGTCCAAGTACCAGCGCACGGTTTTGGCAATACCAGAAGTGAAGGTTTCCGCAGGTTTCCAGCCTAATTCACGCTCAATCTTGCGCGCATCCATGGCGTAGCGGCGGTCGTGGCCAGCGCGATCTTTTACAAAAGTAATTTGCGTGGCGTACGACTTGCCGTCGGCGCGCGGACTTTCTTTATCAAGCGCGGCGCACAAGATTTTCACCACATCAATGTTTGCCATTTCGTTCCAGCCACCAATGTTGTAAACCTGACCAAGTTGGCCCGCATCAAGCACGCGGCGAATGGCGCCGCAATGATCGCGCACATAGAGCCAGTCGCGGATCTGCTGGCCATCGCCATAAATAGGAAGCGGCTTGCCCGCAAGCGCGTTGTGAATGACAAGCGGAATAAGTTTTTCGGGAAAGTGGTAGGGGCCGTAATTGTTGGAGCAGTTGGTGGTGAGCACGGGCAGGCCGTAGGTGTGGTGATAGGCGCGCACCAAATGATCCGACGCTGCCTTGCTTGCGGAGTATGGACTGTTGGGCTCGTAGCGATTGGTTTCGCTGAAGGCGGGATCGGTTGGCGCAAGTGAGCCGTAGACCTCGTCGGTGGAAACATGCAGAAATCGGAATGCGGTTTTGGCGGCGGGTTCAAGCGTGTTCCAGTGGGCGCGCACGGATTCAAGCAGGCGAAATGTGCCGACGATATTGGTTTGAATAAATTCTTCGGGGCCGTGAATGGAGCGGTCTACGTGGGACTCCGCGGCGAAGTGAATGACGGCGCGAATGGTGTGGCGAGTGAGCAATTCACCGACCAATTCGCGGTCGGCAATGTTGCCGTGCACAAAAGTGTGCGCGGCGTGCGCGGGAAGCGTGTTGAGATTGTTGGGGTTACCGGCGTAGGTGAGCGCGTCCAGATTGATCACGGGTTCATTGCAGTTGGCGAACCAATCCTGAATGAAATTGCTGCCAATGAAGCCCGCGCCGCCGGTGACAAGTATGGCCATGTGTGCAACTGTAACAGTGGGGCGCGCACCGTAAATCACATAGAGAAAAGAGACGCGATATGAGATCGCACAAGGTCTTGCCGCCCGTCTATGAATGACCTGCCTGTGGAAATAAGTTTTAGTGCATAGCGTGGCTTGCCGCTCTGCGGCGGCGGGTTGCCATGATTAAAAGACTCAAACCAAGCACGACACATTCCGCCGCCACCGTGGAAATAAGGATTTGTTTAAGCGAAATAGCGCTGGTTTGAAAAACCATTGGCGCGGATTGACTGCTATACAAGACGCTTGATGCGTGGAGGTTTCGCGCGCTGAGCATTGTGTAAAATTCCCGTGCGCGCGAGGAGAACTTAATGAGGCGATTTTGTACGCCTTGCGCGGATACAAGAGTGGCTTGCACGCTTAGTGTTGGTTTGATCAGCGCATTGCCTGTGGGAAGGGCATTGTCAGTCGCAGTTCCTCCATTGCGCTCAATCATAAGTCGGTCAGCTTCGATTTGATTGTCATTGATGATCTGCGTATTGGGTTGAATTTGTTTCAACAACCACTCGTCAAATGCAAGGTCATCCTTCAGCTTTAAAACCTTTGTTTGCACTCGTAACTGCTCATCGTTTAGTTTTTGCCTATAAAGAGTATCCTTGGCCGCAATCCCTTGACCAATGATTCGGTCAAAGAAGTCGGCATTTAAGTTGATCATTGGCATGTTGCTTGCAAGTGGTTGCGCACGACCATTATCCACAGCAATAGCACTTGTATTGCCACCACTGCTCAGCATGATGTAGTTCTGAAATGCGTTCGTGGTCATTTTGGCTTCTGCTTCCGCCATATCAACGGCTCGTTTACTGGTGGCCATGCGGTTGCTGAATACTTCGGTCACGCGCGCCGGGTCCTGTGCGTACGCCAACCGTAGAAAGTTTGTGTAGGTTGGAAGAACATCCACGCGATAACTTGCTTCAACTTCTGCGTGAAGATCTTCAAGCCCCTTTCCACTTGAATCGAACACAATTTTGCCACCAGGCTCTTTGCTCAGGGCTTCCGCGCATGACGATGTCCGCTTTGAAAGACTTCGCAGAGTTTCTGCTGCAATTAAATAGTCGGAATCATTTGTCAGTTTGTCGGAGTCGGTCATGCTGGGAACCGAAATGTCGTATAGGGCAACGCCGCGAACTTTCTGCGCAAAGTCCGCCCACGCTGCGGGAATTGCGGTGAGGACTCGCTCTATTTCTAGGTCGCTAAATTGAGTCTTTGTGAAATCTCCAGTGAGCATAAAGGTTCCAGATTTCAGGGCCGCAAGCGCGGCGCGATACTGCGTTTCAAGAGGGGTGCGCTCTGCGGCGGTCAGTTTGGTGTTGGCAAGTTTTTGCTCAAAATCGCTTTGCAGCATGCGCAATTCGGTTCCGCCGCGTGCAATGGTAAAGGCACTTCGGAAATCAGCCGGATCCATTTTGCCTTCCAAATGCATGGTGGCATATACAGCGTCGAGCACAGGCGCGGCAAGAACATCTTGGGGGCTAAACGGAGTACCGTTTGGGTATTTGTTTTCTGAAGCGCCGTCAAAGGAAAATGCAAATTCGTAGGTGGCAAGTTTGGTGGTGCCTGCGCCCGCTTTGAGGAAATAGCCCACGCCAAGTGAGATCATTCCGGTGATCACGGCGATGGCAAATAGTTGCACAGCGCGCGCGCGAAGAAAGTCAATAATGTCGGCGATGGAAATGCCAACTTCTTGTTGGGCGTCAAAGTTTTGCTGCTGATTCGCTTCTGCCCCAGGTATTTGTGTCATTGGTTCAATATACAAAGTGTGAAAGGGGGTTGCAGGGGGCGAGTTTGTGCAACAATTTCATGCGACAAGTATGGTCAATGCATAAATGTTTTGGTTGCAGGCGATAACACGGCCGCCCGCCCTATCCGCCAATAAACAAGCTCGCCACGGCGCCAGTCATCCAACAGGCGAGCGCCCCAGCGACCATGGCGCGCAGGCCAAGCGCCGCAAAATCACTGCGACGATTTGGGGCCATGGCGCTCAGGCCGCCAATTTGAATTGCAATAGAAGGCAAGTTTGCAAAGCCGCACAGCGCGTAGGTTGCAATTTGTGCGGCGCGTGAACTGATAGTTCCGTCGCGCAGCGAAGTACTTAGGTCAACATACGCCACGAATTCCGTGGCGATGATTTGCTCGCCCATGAGCGTGCCCATTTTGCGCGCGTCGTCGCTACCCACGCCCATGCACCAGGCGAGCGGAGTGAATATATAACCCAGTATATTTTGGAAAGTAAACACGGGAATACCATGCGCCGCACGCCACGAAGCGATGGAGTTTATTTCACTGAGCGCGGCGAGTGGGTAATTCAACATGGCCAGCAGTGCCACGAACGCGATCAACATGGCGGCAACATTCAGCGCCAAGCGCAAGCCGTCGGTGGCTCCCTCGGCGGCGGCGTCCATGACATTGCACGTTGTCTTGGGCAAGTTGCGCAGCGAGTCCAGCGACTCCTCGCGCGGCGTTTCTGTTTCAGGCAGCATGAGTTTGGCCATGACCAAGCCGGCTGGCGCGGACATAACGCTGGCGGTCATTAAATGTTTTGCCATCAGAATGCGCGCGGTCTCTTGATCGCCGCCAAGCATGACGATATATGCAGCCATAACGCTGCCTGCGATTGTTGCGAAACCAACCGTCATGATGGCCATGATTTGCGAGCGCGTCATGGTGGCAATGAAAGGTTTGACGGTCAGCGGTGCCTCTGTTTGCCCAAGGAAAATATTCGCGGCCGCGGACAGTGCTTCGGCGCCGGTGACATTGAGCACGCGGCGAATGACCCAGGCCAGTGTGGCCACAACGCGTTGCATAATTCCCAAGTGGTAGAGCACCGCCATGAATGACGCGAAGAAAATAATAATGGGCAGAACCTTGACGGCGAAAATAAATCCCCACGGTCCGCTGGCGTCGCCCACTTTTCCAAAGATGAATGCGGTGCCTTGGTCGGCGAATGAAATCAC
>CAIUGT010000126.1 GCA_903898755.1 uncultured bacterium
CGTCGCTGAAGATCTCTCATTCAATGCCGACAAATTGGCCTTGGTGAGCAAATCTAGTCCGATGTACCTTGGCATATTGATTGATGCGATTTTCTTTGCGCTGATTGTGCGATTCCTTCCAGTGCTGCTCCGAAGGATCCGAGAGATCCATCGTGTTTGGCACGGGCGATGCGCGACATGTGGGTGCGCGCGTGGAGCATCGATTGTGTGAAACGAATGCGGACGCAAATTCCGCTGAAGCAGAACTTGACTCGCCGCGCGCTGCGTTTTTATTTTTCTATGCGATGAAATTTATTCGTCGCTCTCACGAAGTTTCGCCAACACGTTGAAATCCTCAAGCGTGGTCACGTCTTGCGTGGTTTCTTTGCCCGCGGCCACATCGCGCAGAAGCCGGCGCATGATTTTTCCTGAGCGCGTCTTGGGTAATCCGGTGGTGAAGCGAATCATGTCCGGCCGCGCGATGGCGCCAATGTCATTGGTGACATGCAACATTAATTTCTGGCGAAGCGCATCGTCTGCGGCGTGCGCATAATCCGGATGAGGCACGCAAAACGCCGCAATTCCAGTGCCTTTGATCTCATGCGGCATGCCAACCACCGCGGCTTCAACAACCAGTTTGCTGCCCACCAAACTGCTTTCAACTTCCGCAGTTCCAAGGCGGTGGCCGCTGACATTCAGCACATCATCAATGCGGCCCATGATCCAAAAGAATCCGTCACCGTCGCGGCGCGCGCCATCGCCCGCTAAATACATGCCTGGAATTTTTCCCCAATACGTTTCAATGTAGCGCTCGCGGTCGCCATGAATGCCGCGTAACATGCCCGGCCACGGCTTGCGAATGACAAGCAAGCCGCCAGAGTTCGCGGGAAGTTCGTTGCCTTGCTCGTCAACAATCGCTGCGTCCACGCCGGGAAATGGCAAAGTGCATGAGCCCGGTTTCATCGGCGTGCAACCTGGAAGCGGCGTGATTAAATGTCCGCCACTTTCGGTTTGCCAAAATGTGTCCATGATTGGGCAACAATCGCCGCCAATTTTTTCGCGGTACCACATCCACGCCTCTGGATTGATGGGTTCGCCAACCGAGCCAAGTAATTTCACGCTGGACAAATCATGCGCGGCGGGAAGCGCGTCGCCCCATTTCATGAACGCGCGAATGGCGGTGGGTGCGGTATGAAAATGCGTGATCTTGTGTCGTTGCACAATGCGCCAGAAGCGATCTTCCTTGGGCGCGTTGGGCGCGCCTTCGTACATGAACGTGGTCACGCCGTTGGCAAGAATTCCGTAGATCACATAGCTGTGACCGGTGATCCAACCAATGTCGGCGGTGCACCAAAAAATCTGGCCTGCGCGCGGCAGCAAATTAAAAGTAAGTTTGGCGGTGTGCGCGGTGTAGATCATGTATCCGCCAGTGGTGTGGCGAATTCCCTTGGGTTTTCCAGTGCTTCCAGAGGTGTACAGCAGAAAGAGCAATTCCTCCGCCTCCATTTCCTCGCAGGCGCATGAGGTGGTTTCCTTGGCGACGGCGTCATGCCACCATTGATCGCGTCCCGATTTCATGTTGATGGAATTGCCAACTCGCTTCAGCACCACAATGTTTTTCACTTCGGGCAATTGCTCGCAGGCCTTGTCAACATTTTCTTTCAGGGGAACAATCGATCCACGTCGCCACGCACCATCGCATGTGACAATCACTTTGCTCTTTGCGTCATGCACGCGGTCCACAATCGCGCTTGCGGCAAAGCCTCCAAAGATCACGCTGTGCGGAGCGCCAATGCGCGCGCAGGCAAGCACGGCGAAAGCAAGTTCTGGAACCATGCCCATGTACAGCGTGACCACATCGCCTTTGCGAACACCCATGCGCTTGAGCGTGTTGGCAACGCGCGACACTTCGTTTTGCAATTCTTTGTAGGTGATTTTGCGGATTTCTGGAGTGTCGCCATTGTCGCCCGCGGGCTCGCCTTCCCACAAAATGGCAACGTCGTCGCCTTGACCATTTGCAACAAGTCGATCGACCGCGTTGAAGCACGCGTTGGTGGTGCCGCCAGAAAACCATTTTGCATCTGGACAATTCCACTCCAGCACTGTGTTCCACGGTTTGTACCAATGAAATTCTTTCGCAATGTCGCCCCAAAAATTTTCTGGATTGTTCAGCGCCTGCGTGTGCAACTTTTCGTAGGTAGCCATGTCGGGCACATGCAGTGAAGGCATTGCTTTTGCAAAGTGGGAAGATGGCGCGTACACCGCCGATTCACTTTGAACGCTTTGAATATTGCTTGTGCTTGTCATGCGCCCATCATGGCGTACGCGAGTGGTTAAGCGCAAGCGAGAAGCAAAAACTTACGCAGGTTGAGGGCGCGCTTTCGCAAATGGGCGGTTGAAAACGCACGCGACTTTGTGGCTTTACTCACGCGAATTTCTTGGCGTGCGCGCGCGCGGCGTCCAACGCTTCGGCTGTTTTAGATGGATCTTTTCCGCCAGCTTGCGCCATGTCAGGTTTGCCACCACCGCCGCCGCCACAGACTTGCGCCGCAACCTTTACCCAGTCGCCGGCTTTCAAGCCCTTGGCAATCAACGGCGCAGGCACGCACGCCACAATGGAAACTTTTCCTTCAGCCGCATCAGGCCACGCAAGCAAGATTGCGGTCTGTGGCAATTTTGTTTTGGCCATGTTCAGCGCCGCCAACAACGCTGGCGCGTCGGCGTTTTCTAACAGAGCAACGAATGCATTGGTTGTGGCCGCATGCTCATGCTCCGCGATGAGTTCGTTCATGCGCGCCAGCGTGCTCTCACGCGTGGCGCCCTCGCTCTCGCGGCGCGCGGCTTTGGCCAAGTCGCGCAATGCATCCATAGTCACATTGAGTGATTGCTTGTGTGAATGCGGAATTGAAAGCGATTGCATGAGTTGACCGATTTCGGAAACTTCAGCGTTCAATTGCGCGCCTTGCATGGCGCGCGCTTGCTCCATGCGCGCTTGAAGATTGCGCGCAGTCTCCATGGCGGCGATTGCGGCAACGCCAGCAACAGCTGTGATGCGGCGCACTCCCGTGCTGAGCGCGCCCTCACTCATAATGGCGAACGAGCGCGCTTCTTGGCTGGATGGCAAATGCGTTCCACCGCAGAATTCAACGCTGGCGCCGCGCCATTTCACGTTTGTTGGGTCCGCAAGAAGTTGTGCAATAGTGGCGCCAATAGAAACCACGCGCACAGGGTCTGGATATTTTTCGCCGAACACCGCTCGCACGCCCGCGATTTTTTTGGCCTGCTCCAGCGGCGCATTTGCGGCATCCACCACGCTGTTGTTGTTGATGTGCGCCATCACCAACTTTTCCACGCCAGCAATTTCGTCGTTGGTCATTGCGCGCGTAAATGAAAAGTCAAAGCGCAAGCGATCGTCCGCAACCAAGCTTCCGCGCTGCTGCACTTCTTCGCCCAGTGTTTCACGCAGCGCCCAATTCATCAAGTGCGTTGCTGTGTGATGCGCCGCAACCAAATGGCGACGGGGCTTTTTCAAATCCATGATGACTGAATCGCCGCGGCGAAGCATGCCGCGCTTGACATGGCCAATGTGCAGCACATAGCCGGCCTCATTTTGCACGTCCGTGATTTCAAATTCAATCGCGTCCACCGTGTCGCGTTGCGCGGGAACCGCGGCAACATCGCCAATCATTCCCAGTGAACTAGTTGCCGCGCTCAGAACTCCGCCAGTCATTTCATCCATGTCCTCCATGGCCGCGTTCAGCGCTGCGCCAGAATGCTCGGATAAAATGGAACCGCTATCCGCGATTTGTCCGCCGCCCTCGGCGTGAAAGCAAGTGCGTTTCACAATCACTGCTGCGGGAATTCCGGCTTCAAGTTTCTCCTGCAAATGGTGGCCGTCCCAAATAGCCATAACGCGACTTGTGCATGATTTGCCCATGAATTTAGGGGTTTCATCCGTGGGCGCCACGCCAAGCGACTGCAGTTTTGCAATCACGTCCGGCGTAAGCGTAATGCGGGTGGCGTCTTGAGTTCCAGCGCGGCTGGTTTCACGCGCGCGCTCCATGAGTTCTTGATAGCCGGCGTCATCCACGGTGAGCGAGCGCTCTTGCGCCATGACTTGCGTCAAGTCAATTGGAAAACCCATGGTGTCGTGCAAGCGAAACGCGTCTTGCGCGCTGACTACGCCACCTGTTGCGCGCGCCGCCTTGGCTGCGATCTCAAAAAGTTCAATGCCGCGCTCCAGCGTTTTTCCAAACGCAATTTCCTCATCGCGAATAATGTCGGTGACGCGTTTCTGTTGCGCGCGAAGCTCTGGAAAAACATCGCCCAGTGAATCGCACACCGCGGCCACCACATGATGCAAGAATGGACCGCGCGCTCCCAAATGTTGATGACCCATGCGCGCCGCGCGCCGCAGAATTCGCCGCAGCACATAGTTGCGACCTTCGTTGCCAGGCGCCGCGCCGTCAGCAATGGCGCTGCACAAACAACGCGCATGATCCGCCGCCACGCGGTACGCAATGTCGGCGGGATCGGTGAGCGTGTTGGCGTATGGCTTGGCGCCAGTCGCCGCTTGAATGGCCGCGAAAAGCGGAGTCCACAAATCAGTTTCATAATTGGAGCGCTTGTTCTGCAATACGGAAACCAACCGCTCCAAACCCATGCCGGTGTCCACGTGCTTGGCTGGTAAAGGCGTGAGTTTGCCGCCATTTTCGCGGTTGAATTGAATGAACACCAAATTCCAAATTTCAAGCACGTCGGGATCGCTGGCGTTCACCAACGCCGCCGCGTCGCGGCCACCAATGCGATCAAAATGAATTTCACTGCAAGGACCGCACGGACCGGTCTCGCCCATTTCCCAAAAGTTGTCCTTCATGTTGCCAGGCAAAACGCGCGACGCTGGAAGAAATTTTTCCCACAGCGCCTTCGCTTCCGTGTCAGGCTCAAGCCCGGCTTCTTTGGAACCGCCAAAGTAGGTCGCATATAAACGATCTTTGGGAAGACCGTACACGCGCGTCAATAAATCCCACGCCCACTCAATGGAATCTTTCTTGAAGTAATCGCCAAAGGACCAATTGCCAAGCATCTCGAAAAATGTGTGGTGGTAAGTATCGCGTCCAACATCTTCAAGATCGTTGTGCTTGCCGCCAGCGCGAATGCACTTCTGCGTGTCCACGGCGCGTTTGTAATCGCGCGCGCCACGACCAAGAAACACATCCTTGAATTGATTCATGCCCGCGTTGGTGAAGAGCAGGGTTGGATCGTCGTGCGGAACAACCGGACTCGACGGCACAATGGTGTGTCCGGCATGTTGTGCGAAATAATCCAGAAATGTTTTTCGAATATCGGCGGCGCGCTGCATCAAGCGATTCTAGAAATCTGTGGCTATCCTGCTTGGCATGACGCACCACAATTCCAAGCGATTCTTTATCGGCGGCAATTGGAAAATGAACGGCACGCGTGAGGCGGCGACGCTTTTGGCCAATGAACTTGTGACAGCCTTTGAGCCGCTGGCCATGAGCGTGGATGCCGCCATATTTCCGCCATTTCCGTATTTGCAGCACATCGGGGGCATTCTTCGCGGAAGTGGCTTGATGTTGGGCGCGCAGCAAGTCAGCGCCGATGCCAATGGCGCATTCACGGGGCAAGTCAGCGCGGAAATGTTGTTGGATATCGGGGTTGAAATTGTAATTATAGGACACTCAGAGTGCCGTCAACTCTTAGCCGAGTCGGATGAATTGATTGGCGAAAAAGTTGCAATTGCTGTTTCTACAGGGCTTTCCGTCATGCTTTGCGTGGGCGAAACATGGCAAGAGCGCCAGGCTGGACATACCGAAGCTGTGTGTCGCCGTCAGATTTCGGCCGCGCTCAAGGGCATTCATTTGGACCACATGGGAGCCATTCATATTGCATACGAGCCAATTTGGGCTATTGGAACGGGTCGATCCGCCAGCCCTCAGGACGCCGCTCTCAGCCACGCATCTCTGCGGAAGGACATCGAAGATCTGTATGATCCTTCGCTCGCTGCTGCGACCCGAATCCTTTACGGAGGTTCGGTGAATCCCGCAAACGCGACATCCTTGTTTGCGCAACCTGAAATCCAGGGAGCGCTTGTCGGGGGTGCCAGTTTGAAGGCGGCGGACTTTGCTTCAATTCTTCGAAGCGCATCACAGGCGACAAGCAGTCGCCCTAATTAGGAGTTGGATTTCATGAGTGTCTTCTTCACCGTTTTAACTTTTCTTTTCATCCTGGTCAGCGTCGCATTGGTGCTGGTCATTCTTGTGCAACGACCGCAGGGTGGCGGACTTGCCAGCGCCTTTGGTGGCGGCGGTGGAACGGACACGGCTTTCGGTGGACGCACGGGTGACGCGCTCACGGTTGGAACAGTTTCTGTATTCGTTGTGTATTTAGTTCTTGCGATGGCGCTGAACATATTCAATCCGCAATCAACACTTGTTTCCGCTGAGGCCGCCGCCAAGAGCGAGGCCGCGAAACAAATTCCTTCGGCAACAATGCCCGCGCCGGCTGGTTCAACTGCGCCCGCAACTTCGATACCAGTGACGCCTGTCACCATGCCACCAGTGGATGGGGCCGCTCCTAGCGCCGCTCCAGCTACGGCACCAGTTCCAGCGACGCCAGTTTCTGCTCCTGCGGCGGTTGATGCATCAGCGCCGCCCGCAAGTATTCCTGCGGCAAATCCTGCAGTAAATCCAGCGAAACCGCAACAATTATGATTCGCTCCATGACCGGCTTCGGAGCTGCGTCAGGGACGCACGAAGGCCTTCATCTTTCACTTGAAGTGCGCTCGGTCAACAATCGTTTTTTTAAAGGCGTCATTCGCTTGCCCAGCGAGTTGTCACCGCTTGAAGGCGAACTTGAGGCGAAGTTGGCGGCGAAAGTTGCGCGTGGCAGCGTCACGCTGACGGTGCGCGCCACGGATTCAAGCGCGCGCGGCGCGGGTCGAATCAACACGGAAGTTTTAAAAAGTTACTTGCAGCAACTTGAAAGCGTTGTGCCCGATGGGCGCAAGGGTTCGCTTGACGCAAGCGCGTTGTTGTCCCTGCCTGGCGTGATCATTGATGATGGCTCGCAAAAAATGTGTGAGACCGCGCGCGCGTGCATTGATGGGTTGCTTGATCAAGCCATTGCCCACATGAATGAAATGCGCAAGAGTGAAGGCGAGGCATTGCGCGGGCAGCTTGTGAATTTTGGCGTGACACTGAATGAGCGCCTGAAAGAAATCGCCGAGCGCGTACCAGATGTGGCCAACTTGTATCGCGAACGTTTGCGCACGCGCATGCAAACATTGCTTGCGGAAGTTGGCGCCACCGTTCGTCAAGAGGATTTGCTTCGTGAAGTGGCCGCCTTCGCCGAACGCAGTGACATTGCCGAAGAAGTGCACCGACTTGAAGGACATTTGCAGCAATTTGCCCAGCTTTTGGATGCAAAACGCGCCGACGCCGTTGGCCGCGCCTTGGATTTCTTGTCGCAGGAAATGTTGCGCGAGGCCAACACCATTGCCAGCAAGGCTTCAGACTATGAGATCAGCAAGCGCGTGGTTGAAATGAAGACCGCCATTGATCGAATTAAAGAGCAAGCCGCGAATGCCGAGTGATTCGGTCGCATTGAGCATTTCGCTGGATGAAGTGAATGACATGTTGAAGCGGTGGGATGTTGGTTTGGTGCGCGAGTTGGCGCCCATGATCGGCGGCAGTCGAACCAGTCCAAAATTAAAGTTGACCGCGGAGCGCGGCGTCTTTGTTTTAAAACGTCGACCGAATTTTCGCGCCGACCTTGAACGTATTCGCTTCGCGCATCAAGTGATGATCTCCGCTGGCGCGGCGGGCTTGCCGATCGCGCTTGCGCAACCCGCCCGTGACGGATCCACTTTTCAAGTGCATGGCGACGGAATTTATGAATTGTTTTTGTTTCTCAACGGAGAGCGTTGGAAGCGCTTGCCGCGGCAAGCGCATGAAGCTGGCCGCGCCTTGGCCACGCTGCATCAATCGGCTTTGCAAATGCAGTGGCATGGACATGTGAACGCCTCATGCTTTCACGGAAATTTAATGGTGGTGGAGGCCCTGCGGCGCGTGCCCTCAGCGATTGCGGCCGCGCAACCATCGGTGAATCAGGGCGAAGTTGCGGCGTTATGTGAAAAACTTTCAAACCTGTATCAACAGGCATCCGAGCAAGTGGATCAACTTGAATATGAACATGTGGCGAGCCAGGTGGTTCATGGGGATTGGCATCCAGGAAATATTTTGTTTGATGGCGAGCGCGTGTCGGGCGTGCTGGATTTTGACTCCGCACGTTTGGAGCCGGCCATTGCGGATGTGGCCAACGGTTTATTGCAATATTCAATTCGCGCTGGACCTTCGCGCGCCGTCGCGCAGTGGCCGCATGAACTTGATGAACAATTATTTTCTAGTTTCGCCACTGGATTCGCCAACGTGGGTACGGCGACGCTGAACAACTTTGTCAACATGGTTCCGTGGCTTATGATTGAAGCATGTATCGCAGAGGCATCCATTCCAATCGCCCGAAGTGGAATGTTCGCGACAATTCCCGGCGACCACATGCTGGCGCTGATTGTGCGGCGCGCGACATGGTTGCAGAGCAATGCGGCAAATTTGGCGCGGCGGCTTTACTTGGATTTGGCGCCATGATATTTGCGCTGGCTCGTTTTTTGTGTGGCTACTCTTCGCAACCAATCATCAAGCGCGGCGCTTTCTGTGTCATTCATGGGGCTGTATTGCTGTCACTCGCTACGCCGAACGCGTGGGCGCAATCAGTTGATCCACCAGTTCCTGCAGATGCGCCGGTTGAACAAAAAGTGAAAGCGCCTGCTGATCAGGCGGTAAAACAGCCAGCGAATCAGGCGGTTAAAAAGCCTGCGAATCAACTTGTTCGCAAGCCTGTGCTGAAGCCCGCGAACGCCAATCCAAATCCAAATATTGTTTTGCGCAATGCAGCCATGAATCAAAACCCATTTGGTGGTTTGAATCTGAGCGAGGAGCGCATGACGCAGTCAATGTCGCCGGAAAAACTGGCCAAAGTGACGCCTCCGCCTGCGGTGTTGAATTTGCTGCGGGATCTTGATGATCCATCTTTTCAAGTGCGCGAGGCCGCGTCGCAAAAGTTGCTGGATCAAACATTTTCAGACGAGGTGATTTGGTGCGTGCTTGATCGATTTCCATTGAGTGAGGAGGCGCATAGCCGACTGCTCACGGTGGCTTTGCGCCGCGTCAGTGAGCGACCGCGTGGCGCGCTTGGAATTCGCATGGGTCAGCCTCCTGAAGGCCAAGTTGGGGTTGTCATTCAAGCGACCTTGACGGATATGCCCGCCGAAAAATTTCTGAAGGCCGGTGATGTCATTGAGGAAATAGAAAGTGTCCAAGTTCGAACAACTGAGGATCTTGTGGACGCAATCCGCACCTATCCGCCTGGGCGGGAAATTAAAATTAAATTGCGCCGCCCGGAAAAAGACCCGCAGGGCCGGCCGTTGATTGGTCCCGATGGAAAAATCATCGAGCGCCCAGTTGATCTGGTGATGCCGCTTGGCAACGCGGATGATTTGGACAAGGCTGAACCCGGTGAATTACGCGTGGCGCAAAACATGCAGCTTCGCCAAAGAACCAACGAAGGCAAAATGATTCTTCGTCGGTTCGCGGAAAGTTCGGCGCCGAAAAACAGCGATAAGCCTGCGGAAAAACCTTGAAAATTTACGTTGCCAGCGGATTGCGAAAGTGGTGGTCCTGAATTGGAGCCACGGTATCAAGCACCGACATTAGAACCATGGACGGACTCGCAATGGCGGAGACTTCGTGAATGATTTCCTTGGGGTAATAGGAAAGAACGGGCTCAGTTTCTTTTCGATACACCTCAAAGCGGTGGCGAATCACCTTTTCATCGGCGTCATCAAGGCGATTTTCCTTCAGCGCGCGGCGGCGCATGCGGCGAACCATTTCCGCCTCATCGGGACAGACCAAATGCAGCACGGCAAGAACATCAAGATAATCCTTGAGCGCCTTGGCTTGGCTGACGGTTCGTGGAATTCCATCAAGCACCAGTAAATCTTGGGCTGGTTTGAAAATGCTCAGCGACACTTGCGCCTTCATATTGTTCTGCCACATTTCAACCGTGAGTTCGTCGGGAACCAACTCGCCCTTGCTGGAATGCGTCATGAATTTTTTCCCAAGCGGGCTAGTCAGATCAAGTGAGCGAAAAACATCCCCGCACGCCAAATGAAAGAAGCCAGGAATTTCACCAAGGATTTTTCCTTGAGTGCCTTTGCCAGAACCGGGTGATCCAAAAAGAAGAATGCACTTGTATCGATGACTCATTGGGGCTCCTGTGATGTGTGGGGGAGTATGCCATAGGAATGGATTCTGTGAAAGGCAATGTTGGATACTCTCGCACTGTGGAATTTCCCAAATATCAATGGCATTCCGGCGCGACGGCTCGTGATTCATCCATTGGATTGCGCGAGCGGGTGATTCGTGGTCGCGGATTGGGTGGAGAGCGCAACGCGCAATTGTTCGCCAACAATCAGCCGCCATTGGCCTTGATGCACGATCCCGGGTCCTTGAATGGCGCCGACAATGTCGCGCGTGTTTTGGATCGTTGGATCACGCAAGGCAAGCGCATCGCGGTCTATGGTGATTATGACGCCGACGGAATTTGCGCCACGGCTATTTTGATCCGCTTGTTTCGTCAACTCAATGTGCAGCCGGCGCCCATCGCGTACATACCGCACCGCGTGATTGAAGGCTACGGTTTGCACACCGAGGCGCTTGATGATTTGCACGCGCGCAAAATTGAAGCCGTCATCACCGTTGATTGTGGCGGGTCATCCATTGATGAAGCGCTGCACGCAAAAAAGTTGGGAATTGAATTGGCCATCACCGATCACCATCGGTTGCACTATGACGTCCAAGGCAATATGCAGTTGCCCCAATGCGAGGCGATCGCGCATCCAGAATTGGGTGACACGCCGTTTCGACCAATATGCGCCGCAATGGTGGCGTTGAAAGTGGCCAAGCGTTTGATTCGAATTCGCCTGGGTGATTCGCCGCCGTTGGTCATGCGTCAATGGATTGTGAATGAAGCAATACCACTTGCAGCCGTTGCCACCGTGGCGGATGTCATGCCCATGCTTGATGAAAACCGTGTTGTGGTTGGAAGTGGTTTGGTGGTTTTAAAAAACACAACAGTCATGGGCTTGCGTTGCTTAATTCCAAACGCCGCGCTTGCCAGTCCAAGTTTGGACGCCAGCGTGATTGGCTTTCAAATCGCGCCGCGCTTGAATTCAGCGGGTCGACTTGAGCACGCCACGCAAGCGCTGGATTTGCTTTTAAGCGACAACGTGGCTGAGTGTAAAAACATGGCCGCGAAGTTGGATGAATTAAATCAACAGCGCAAACTGGATACCGAGAACATGGTTGGCGTGGCGCGTGACAAAGCCGTGGCCGCGTCGTTGCACTCGGCGGATCGTTGCTCCATCACCATGGCTGACAAAAGTTGGAATCCTGGCATTCTTGGTTTGGCCGCGGGCAGACTTTCCGAGGAATTTGTGCGCCCCGTGATGTTGTTTGGCGCCAGTGACAGTGGGTGGAAAGGTTCGGGTCGCGCGCCAAACGGATTTGATTTGCACGAGTGCCTGACCAACTGCGCGAAATTTTTCACCAACTTTGGCGGGCACGCGGCGGCGGCGGGTGGCTCCATGAACTTTGATCAATTCGAAGCGTTCGCCCCGCAGTTTGAAAAGTTCTCCAGCATTCAAATGCGTGATGGTGTTCAAAAGCCCGCGCTTGAAATTGACGCCGAGCTTTCCTACGGCTCGGCCAAGGATAAAAAAACCATGGCGGCTATACAGTCGCTTGGGCCCTTCGGCCAAGGATTTGCTGATCCAAATATTCTCATGCGCAACTTGCAAGTATTGCGCACGGACATTCTCGCTGGAACGGGTTTGAAATTATTGGTGCAGGATGACACCGGCGCCAAGGGTGAACTTATTTTTTGGCGCAACGCGCAATGCCGCCATTTATTCACGCCGGGTCGGCGCTTTGATGCGGTGGGTTGCCCCAAGCCCAGCAGCAATCCACGCTTTCCACCGTCGGTGCATTTGAAAGACATTCGTTTTCAGGATGCGTCCACGCCGGCTTGATTTGAATTTTTGCGCGGCGCGCAATACGTGCTCAATCTCCAAGGCAACATGTCATTCAAATGTTGCGTCGTTGGAAAGTTCAAGCATAAAGTTGTATTGACGTCATGTTGCGCAGTTTTCAATGCGCCAAACATGTGTGTCACATCACAAATTCTTCGCCGCGGCGAATGGATTTAATCGTGGTTCGATTGCGTAAATCATTGGCTTCCAGAGCCGCCATTGGACCAATCTCAATCTTGGCGTCAACGCTGCCATCGGTTCGACGCGGAATAATCACGCCCACGCTTTCCAACCACGCGCCATTGCGATCGCTTTGAATGCGGTGGCTGCTCGCGGGACTGTCCTCGCCCTCGGCATTTTTAATTGGCGCAAATTCTTCCATGCGGCTTGTCTGCAGCGTGATGCTTGAGCGAGCCAAAGGAAGCGCGTCGAAAATAAAACATTCAAACTTGTATGCGTTTGGTTTGTCTGGATTGGTGTGTACGCCAGTGGCGGCATCAAAGCATGAAACTTTTTTATGAGCGCGATGCCAAGGCAGACGAATGTCGCTGCTGGTGGCAAGTCGCGTTGCGAATTCAACGGAGATCACATGCACCGCAATGTTGGCGGCGCCGAAAGCAAGTTCACCGGCCGCGTCGCGTTGATTCGCCATGGCCGTGGGCAAATCCGAGTATTCAATCACCGTGGTGCGGTTGCCGGCCTCGGTTGGAATATTGCACAGAACACCCACCTTTTCCGCGGCATTTCGCTTGGGAACGCACTTGCTGCTCATCTCGCCGCTGGAACCAGTGGCGCTGACATGCGCGCCAAGAAAGATTGGATCAATGGCGCGCACCAACGGATTGTCAACTTGAAAGTAACTCAATTGCGTAATTCCACGCGTGGACATTTCCTTCAGCGCGCCAGAGCTATGGAGCGCGTGAATGGCGCCACCGTGGCCATCAGGATTTGTCGCAATCTCTCCCGCGGCGGACATCAGAATGTTGCCATCGGCGTCGGTGCATGGAACCACTCCTTGCGGAATAAAAATATGCTCTTGTTTTTGGCGGCCAAAATAATTGTTGTCGGCGAAGAAGGCGCGCGTGTCGGCGTCGTTCTGCGGACTGGTCATGATGAACCATGGAATGCGCACGCTGTAGCGACGTTCAGAGGCGAGAATTTGTTCCGCGAACACGCGAAAGAGCGGCTTGCCCGTGACGACAGTGGCGGGATAGGTTCCCTTGGGTCCGCGCCAACCAAGTCGCGTGCCTTGACCGCCGGCCACCGTGAACGCGGCGACTTGTCCGCGGCGGATCATGTGCTCGCCCGCCTCGCGAAATTCAATGGAACTTGCCGCGTCGTGATGAATAATGTTGGGCGGTGAAAGTAGCGAAAGGTCGCGCGATTTTTGCGAACTAGTTTGCGCCAGCATGCCAGCGAGTTCTTCCAGCGGCAGCGAATTGATTTCGTTGAGAAAGCGGGACAAGGCTGGCGCGCTCAATTTTTCCGCGCCCACAAGTAAATGCGCTTGCGATACACGCTTCAATCGTTCAGTTGTTTCTTGCATTCGATCCATGTTGGCGTTCAGTCCTTCAATTCATCCTTGTGTCAATTCCTGATTTCACTTTTTGGGTATTGCCGCTTATTCACTCTGGCGATTCTGGATCGCTCCAGCCATCTGGTCGATGTCGCACAATCAAACCCCGGCGCAAGTAAATCACTTGCTCGCAAATATTGGTGGCGTGATCCGCTATCCGATCGACGGCTTTCACAACAGCCAGCAGCCGAAACGCAAAGCCCGCGCTGAAGGCGCCGGTTTGCACTTGCATTTCTGTATCAAGCAAAATTTCCGATTTGAATCGCTCCACCGTGTCGTCAAAAAGCAGCACTTGCCGCGCCAATTCAGCGTCCTGGCGTTCAAGCGAACGCGTGGCGTCGCGCAACATTCCCAGCACGCTGTTGGCCATCACGCGGAAGGTGTTGGGCGCGCGCTCCGTGAATGATCGAGGATCAAATACCCGCTCCGCAATGGTCACGCCCGCGTCGGCGATGCGTTCGAGTTCGTTGTTCACTTTCACAATCGTCAACACGCCACGAATCGCGTGTTCATCGGTTTGTCCCATCGCTAAAAGGGGCACGCTGGCACGCTCAATTTCAACATCGGCTTTGTCAATCGCCTCATCGGCATGAACTACTTCGCGCGCCTTTTCCGTGTCGGAGTCAAAGAAACAATCCACGGCTTGCGTGCATAGTTCCAACACGCGGCGTCCTTGAACCGTCATTTCTTTTTTAAGCGTCGCAAGTTGTTGGTCAAATGCACTCATCGAATGCGATCTTAGCGGCTAC
>CAIUGT010000127.1 GCA_903898755.1 uncultured bacterium
GCGCTTCATCATGCTGGTGGCGGTGCCTTTGGTCACGCCCACTTCTTGCGCCAAGCGCACAATGCCAGCTTCACCGCTTGGTGATTCATGGCACAAGGCATAGAGCGCCTTGATGTAATTCTCTACGGTTTCCGTGGCCATCGCGCTTTCATGGTAACGGACGTTGTTCAGTGGATGAATTTGAATTATGAAAATTCATTTCGCAGCGTTACGCATCGTCAATATGAATGGATCGCCTAGCCTATGAAAGTTTGAGTAGTCAAACATTTTTTGATAGACTCTCGCAACCAAGAATGCAACTCGCCAACCCTACGCATTCAGTCAACGTATCTGCCTATTCATGAGCGCCCCTACGCCAAACACATCAACACCTGCCTGGCGTCTGCGCAGCAACGCGCGCTCTTTACCTGAGGCACACTCCACCGTGCCAGTGCCCATGCATGGATCGCGCTGGAAAAAATTGCTGTCATTCAGCGGCCCGGGACTCATGGTGGCCGTGGGCTACATGGACCCTGGAAACTGGGCCACGGACCTGGCCGGCGGCGCTCAATTTGGATACACGCTTCTCAGCGTCGTGCTGATTTCAAATCTCATGGCCATCTTGCTGCAACACTTAGCAGTCAAACTTGGCGTGGTGGCCGAACGGGATTTGGCGCAGGCGTGCCGCGATCACTTCAACGCGCCCATTTCATTTTGCTTATGGATACTGTGTGAAATTGCAATCGCCGCGTGTGACCTTGCGGAAGTCATCGGCTCCGCCATCGCTCTCAATCTGCTCTTTGGAATTCCATTAGTGTGGGGCGTGTGCATCACGGCGCTTGATGTGTTGATGATTCTATTTCTGCAAACCAAAGGCTGGCGCTACATCGAAGCGTTAGTGGCTGGACTTGTCTTTGTCATTGGCGCTTGTTTTGCCTATGAACTCATCGCCTCAAGTCCGCAACTACCCGCGCTACTTCGCGGATTTGTGCCCACTCCAGAAATCGTGATGAACCCAGGCATGCTTTATATTTCTATTGGCATTCTGGGCGCCACAGTCATGCCACACAATTTATATTTGCACTCCGCCATTGTGCAGACGCGCGACTATCCACGCGACGACACAGGCAAATCCATGGCTATTCGATACGCCACCGCTGATTCCACCATCGCGCTACTGTTCGCGTTCTTCATTAACGCCGCCATTCTTGTACTTGCCGCGGCCACCTTTCACACGTCTGGCCACCAAGATGTTGCAGGGATTGAGGATGCGTACAAATTACTCACGCCCGTGTTGGGCGCGTCGCTGGCAAGCACAGTGTTCGCCATTGCGTTGTTAGCGTCGGGACAAAATTCAACGCTCACTGGGACACTCGCGGGGCAAGTTGTCATGGAAGGGTTTCTCAATATCCGACTGACCCCATGGTTGCGCCGCTTGATCACGCGGCTTATCGCCATTATTCCGGCGGTCATTATCGCGGCCTTGTACGGCGCGACAGGCGTAAACAAATTGCTCATCTTGAGCCAAGTGATTCTGTCCTTGCAACTTTCGTTCGCGGTGATTCCATTGGTGTGGTTCACCAGCAGCAAACTGAAAATGGGCCGCTTCGCCAATTCACCAGTGCTCACAACAACATCATGGGTGGTGACCGCCACCATTGTGGCGCTGAACGGCTACTTGCTAGTGCAGATTTTCAGTGGCTGAATTGTGTTACGCCACACGTGGGCACCCAATAAATACCCATCATTCCAGCACAAAACACTTGCATATTGATTTGCGGGCATAACAGATTTGGGATGCGGTTTTTGTGCAGCGCACCCGCGCAAAATTACTGCATCACTTCAAGTTTGCGCAACTCAAAGTAGCACTTGGCGCACGCGCGTACATCCACAAGCGCGTCGTGACCGCCTTCAAATGGCGCACCGAACAACTTTTCATGCAATTCCTGAAGCTTGGGCCACTTCGTTCCGTAATTGCCGGGAATGGCGCAGTATTCGGTTGACGCCTGCATGGTGCAGCCACGAGGTTTCTGCAACACCACATTTGTCCGCCCGGCTCGCAGCAACTCCGCCCCCACAATGTTCTCATCAAAAGACATATTGTGCGCGAACAACTTGGCCGAGGCCAACATGTCCGCTTCGATTTCATCCAGCGCCACCTTCAACTCAATGCCGTCACGCATGGCCATGTCAGTGGTAATTCCATGAATGCGCGAGACCACCTCTGGAATCACAAAGCCATCGGGGCGGATGATGTGGTTTGTCGCCTTCAACTCGCGCCCCTGCTCATCAGTCACCACCCACGCCAATTGCACAACGCGCGGCCAGTTCAACAAGTCCGATGGAGACGCCTTGTAGTTTTTAGGAACGCCAGTTGTCTCCGTGTCAAAAAATAAATACATGTTTTTCCTTTAGTGCCGGAAAGCGGCGCCTGCGTCGCTATCCGTGCCGATTTCTGCGCGCAAATGCTCTAGTTCCATGCGTACTTGATCCGCAGGCTGCCCACATCGAGTGGCCATCCAAAACAGCGGCACGGACAGAACGGCAATGATCACCGTGTCCATTGAATTTGTCAGATCGCCCGTTCCACCAAAATCTTCATTTCCAAACCAACCCACGACTATGACGACAAGCGCGGTGGGAATCAACCAGACAAGCGGCTTCCACGCATTGACCACTGGTGGCTTGCCGCGCAACTTTGGAACCGCGTAGGCGAAAAACACAATCACGCACAACGCAACAATCACTGGAATGTAGGACTTCACTCCGCTCCAATACACAATCAATAAATTGGATGCGAACGCCACGAACGCCATGACAATTCCGCCGGGCATTTGAAATGGTCGCCGCGATTTTGGTTCAATGCGTCGCAAGACCACCACGCTGACTGGAACTGAAATCACATTCAGGAAATACGCCGCAGCGTTCAAGTTGGCAAGCTCCGTCCACTTCGGATACGCAAACACCACCACGGAACTCACAATCCAGGAGAACACCAACGCCAACACGGGCACGCCTTGCTTATTCAACTGCAACAAAATATTCCAGGCGAATCGCTGTTGCGCGGCCGCGTACACCACCCGTCCGGTGCTACCCACATACGCCAAGCAACTTCCGCCGGGCGAAATAACCGCGTCGAAATACAGAACCTTCACCATCAAAGGCAATCCGGCCACCATGAGAATGGCTAAAAAAGGCGCGTTTGCCTGCGGAATTGCAATGTTTTTCCAGCCATGCGCGTACTCCGGCGCGTCAAGCGCGCCAAGAAACGCCAACTGCACAATGAAGTACAAAGCCAACGCGAACACCGTGGACATCAAGAACGCGAACGGAATATCTTTCGCCGGATTTTTCGCCTCGCCCGCAAGGTCGCCAATAATTCGGAAACCGCACAGCGTGAACACGATTCCGCCCATGGACAGCGCCGCAAAAATACTTTGCACGCCTCCAGGCATAAAGCCCGCGCCATGCGATGTGAGATTGGCGCTGTCAAATTTGGTGAACATCAACACCAATGCGACGCTGGCCGGAATGGCGATCTTCCACCATGTGATCAAACTATTCATGCGGATCAACCAGCGCACTCCAAAGAAATTCAGGACCGTAAAAAAAGCGATCAACAACACAGTGACCACTTGCCCCGTGTGGCTTAAGTTGGCTTCTTTGCCAACGGTGAACTCAGGAAAATACATGGCGCTGTATGTCACAATGCTGGTGGCCTCAATGGATGGCGTGGTGACATAAGCAAAGAACAGCAGCCACATGTTGATGAGCGACATGCCGCGCCCGTGCGTAACAGATGAAACTTGCGCGCTTGAACCCGATACCGGAAACGAGCACGCGAGTTCCGCCAAGCAATATCCCATGATCAACATCAAGCCCGCCCCAACCACCCACGCCACAAGCGCGGCGGGTCCAGCCTGCTTTACGGCCTCCATTGGCGCGTACAACCAACCCGACCCCACAACGCCGGAAATTCCAAGGGCTACAAGACCCCATCGGCTGACATCCCGGCGCAAATGCGTGCTTGGTTGCGGCATATTTGAATGGTAGCGAATGCGTGTTCGTGCTTTACGAATTGCTTCGGCTTCCACCCAACAAACCATGCGCGATTTCAAACCTAATCCACATCTGCAATGATTGAGCGCGCGCACGCGAGCAAATTTAAAAGCGCAAGGGACAAAAAACCGCCCCGACTTTAAAAGGTCGGGGCGGGTTGCAAACTGTATGAAGCAAACTTCACTTGGCGGGGATACCCAGCCAATGAAACTTACTCGCTCTTGGCTTCGGTCTTCGCGGCGTTCTTGCCCTCGGCGATTTCCTTACGCTTCTTCGCGGCAAACGCGGAGCGGCGGTTGGAAACTTTGCGACGGTGACCGGCGCGACCACTGACTTGGCTTCCGCTTTCGGAACCAACCAGTTGAAGAATCACAAGCATGGTGGCATCGCCAATGCGGTGCTTGTCCTGCTTGATGATGCGTGTGTAACCACCCGCACGATCCTTGTAGCGTGGAGCAACACGGGTAAGAATGTGCTCGATCAATCGAGGCGACTTGCGCACTTCACCAAAGCGATTGAACTCGATCGAATCCACCGATGGCAGCTCCCAATATTCACTGGTCTTGCGACTCTCAGGAACATTGGGATCCGCGATCCATGCAAAGACCTTGCGATCGGGCAACTTGCTGAGCAACTGTCGACGCGTGGTCAAAGACTTGGTCTTTGCCGTGGTGATCAGTTTCTCAATGAAAGGTTGCACCATCTTGGCCTTTGGCAAAGTGGTTTCAATCTGTCCGTGTTCAAACAAACCTGCGGCAAGATTTCGAATCATCGCTCGGCGATGATCTTCCTTCAGACACAGTTGTTTTCCAGCTACTTTATGGCGCATTGCGAATTCCTCAATTCAAAACGGGGCAAATCAGATCAAACAAATTAGGCGTGTGAATCACTTGTCGCTGGCTTGAAGCCTTCAGGCATAACCATGCCCAAGCCCAAACCTTCGTCTTCAAGTGACTTCTTCAACTCTCGCAGGCTGGTGCGGCCAAATGCCCGCAGACACAGCATGTCGTTTTCGGTTTTACGAACCAGTTCATGAACAAATTTAATCTTGGCGCTCTCAAGGCAATTGCTCACGCGAACGGTGAGGTCAAGCTCGGAGATTGGCATATTGACCTTGCGGATCAACTCAAGTTCGGCGTCTGGCTCGTTGGCAATGCTGGTTGGAACAGTTTCTTCACCTTCATTGTCATACATGACAAACGGATTCAAGTGCTTGCGCAGAATCTTGGACGCCTCAACCAAAGCCATTTCTGGAGTGATGGTTCCGTTGGTCCAAATATCCAAAATCAAACGGTCATAGTTGGTGCGTTGACCAACTCGGGTGTCTTCCACGCGGTAGCGCACGCGAAGCACTGGACTGAAGATGGCGTCCACTGGAATCAATCCAATTTCTTGCTCATCAATCTTCGCCCATTGCTCGCTGGCTGGCAGATAGCCGCGGCCCTTCTCAACCGTGAATTCAGCGGCGAATTCCTTCTTTTCGGTGAGAGTGGCAAGCACTGTTTCTGGATTGTGAATTTGAATCGAAGCGTCAGCCTCGATCAGATCTGGCGTCACTTCGCCTGGACCCTCGGCCAGAAGTCGCATGGTCTTGGCGCCATCGCCCTCCATGCTGACAACCAACTTCTTGATGTTCAAAATAATGTCGGTGACATCTTCATTGACGCCGGGAAGACTTGTGAACGCGTGCGTTACGCCTGCGATTTTCACGCTGGTGATGGCCGCGCCTTCAAGGCTTGACAGCAGAATGCGACGAAGACTATTTCCAATCGTTGTTCCAAAGCCGCGCTCAAATGGCTCAGCTGTGAAACGACCGAAGGTTGGTGTCAAACTCTTTTGATCTACAGTGACATGTGACGGTAGTTCTAATCCGCGCCATCGAACGTGCATGGTGAATCTCCAAAGTTGCGGCAGAATCCTGAACAGGAAACTCTTGGACTCACGGCGAATGTTGAACTCTGCTGCAACAGTTCAACACGCCTTCTTGGCCAAGAGGAGTACGATTTGCAAACACTGAAGTGAAGCCCGCGACAACAAAACACGGTCGGGCAGTATAAGTGAAAAACCCTTCCAAATCAACGCTATTACACGCGTCGCTTCTTGGGGGCGCGGCATCCGTTATGTGGAATTGGCGTGTGATCTTCGATCGCAATCACCTTCAAGCCGTTGTGCGCCAGACCGGTCACGGCGCTTTCGCGGCCAGGACCTGGTCCCTTCACACGAACTTCCACTTCACGCATGCCCAAACGCTTGACCTTGCCGGCCACCTTCTCGGCGGCGCGACTGGCGGCGAATGGAGTGCTCTTGCGAGCGCCCTTGAAACCAACGCTACCGGCTGAATCCCATGCAAGGGTTTCACCGTTCACATCGGTCACAGTGACAATGGTGTTGTTGAAGGACGCGTTCACAACCACGATGCCCTTGACGATATTTTTGCGAACTTTTTTCTTACTTGCCATATGAATAATTCCTGTTCTTCAAATTGCGCAACGGGATTAACCCTTCACGCCCTTCTTGCCGGCGACCGTTCGCTTCTTGCCCTTACGAGTGCGGGCGTTTGTACGAGTACGTTGACCACGACAAGGCAAACCCTTGCGATGACGCTCGCCGCGGTAGCAGCGAATGTCCTTGAGGCGTTGAATATCTTGTTGCATTTGACGGCGAAGCGCGCCCTCCAGAATGTAATTCTGATCGAGCAACTGGCTGATATTGGCCAGTTCCTTGTCGTCCAGCGTGCTGGCTTTGCGGTCGCCATCAATGCCGGTCTTGACAAGAATGTCCTTGGCGAACTTCGGGCCAATGCCGTGGATGTATTGAAGAGCGAAGAGAATCTTCTTGCGCTCGGGAATGTCGATACCTGCTAGACGTGGCATGGGGTGCTCCTTTAATTCAGTTTCAAATCAGCCTTGACGCTGCTTGAGTCGGGGGTTCTTCTTGTTGATGACGAAACGCTTGCCTTTGCGGACAACGATTTGGCAATCGCGGGTTCTTCGTTTAATGCTGCTGCGGACTTTCATAATTTCTCTTTCTTAGAAACGGTAGACAATGCGTCCCTTGGTCATGTCGTAGGGACTCAGTTCGATAGTGACTTTGTCGCCGGGAAGAATGCGGATGAAAAACTTCCGCATCTTGCCACTGACGTAGGCGAGAATTTCTTTGTCGTTCTGCAAGCGCACCCTGAACATGGCGTCTGGCAGAGCTTCAGTGACTTCGGCGTCGAGTGTGATCTTGTCATCTTTGGCCATTTAGTTCGAGCCTTCCAAGATCGCGTTCACCGGAACGGCCGTGAGAACGCGGGCACCAGTGTTGGTGACAACAATCGTGTGTTCAAAATGCGCGGATGCAAGACCACTGGCGGTGACGACCGTCCAGTTGTCCTCAAGAATTCGTGTGGCCACGCCCAACAAATGTCCATCGCGGTCGGTGGCGGAAACTGAACCATCATTCATGGTCAACATTGGCTCAATGGCAAGGGTCATTCCAGGAAGCAGCGTGAAATCGCGGCGCTCCAACAAAGAACGGCTGACGCTATTTGGCGCCTCGGGCCATTCATGCAAAGTGCGACCAATGCCGTGGCCCATGAGATCGGTGACTACGCCAAACTTGGCTTCAATTGCCATGTTTTGCAAGCGTTCCGCAATCGTGCTCCAACGCACGCCGGGCTGAACCAAATCAATTGCCTCTTGCAACATGGCTTGCGTATGCGCAACCATGGCGCGAATTTCTGGTGACACATTTCCAACGCACACCGTTACGGCGGCATCGGCGCACCACTCTCGGAAGCGAACGCCACAATCAATTTTCACAACATCGCCATCGCGAATCACGCGACTGCTTGGAATGCCGTGCACCACTTCATCATTCACGCTAATGCAAGAACTTGCAGGAAACGCTTCGCGGGTGTCTGATTTTCCGTATCCAACAAAGGCGGCTTCGGCGCGGTTTGCGGCAATCACGCCGGCAATCACGCAATCCAAACTTGCGGTGGAAGTTCCAGCCACGCATGCGACAGTGGCTGCATGCAATGCGATGGCCGCAATACGCCCCGCCTCAGCCATGTGTTGAATTTCTTGCGCGGTGCGCGTTTCAGTTGCGGCGCGACGAGTTGGTCGCAGATTGCGGGCGTCATCATTTGGGCGCACTGCAACTGTTCCAGCGACAAGCTTGGACCACCATGCTGGCTTGGTCGTTGTGAATTCCTGCGATGATTTCAATGCGGTTGTCATGATCGCGAACTCCGAATGCGCGGACCCTTGGAGTCGCTGCCCTTAGACAGGAACCCCGAGTAGTTGCGCATGACCAAGTTTGCCTCAATACGCTGGACCAAATCAAGTCCCACGCTGACCACAATTAATAATCCTGTGCCGCCCAAGAATTGGCTGACATTAAATGGAATGCCCAATTGTTGGGTGACAAGCGTTGGAATGATGGCGATGACCGCCAAGAAACCCGCTCCAACATAGGTGATGCGCTCCATGGTGCGCTCTAAATATTCACTAGTCCAAGGGCCAGGGCGAATGCCAGGAACCATTGAGCCATGGTCGCGCAGTTGCTTGGACATTTCATCTGGGCTGAATTGCACTGTGGTCCAGAAGTAACTGAAGAAATAAATCAGCGCGATTTCAGTGACCACATATGGATATGCGCCGTGCTGGAAATTCTCCGACAAGAATGTTGAAATCCAAGAGAGAACGCCCGTTGAACCTTCGGCTTGCGCCCGTGTTGAGAGCCATCCGAAAATCGCGGACGGAAACACCATGAGGCTGGACGCGAAAATGATTGGCATGACGCCCGCGTGGTTGAGACGCAACGGCAAATATGTTTTTTGTCCGCCGTACATCTTGCGGCCTGTGGTGTGCTTGGCTTGTTGAATTGGAATGCGTCGTTGCGCAACCGTGATCACAATGGCACCGGCGGTGACCAGAATAAATCCACCAGCGAGCAAGAGCACTCCAACCAAACCAACCTTGCCTTCGGCGTCGCTACTTTGACGTGGATCGAAATTTTGAACGACCCAACCCACTGCTGCCGGCATACGCGCAAGAATTCCAGCAGTCAAAATAATGCTGACGCCGTTTCCAATTCCGTATTTGTCAATTTGTTCGCCCAGCCACATCAGGAATAAACTTCCGGCGGTCAAAGCGGAGAACCCAGCGACATAGAAGACGATCAAGTTGGCGCCTGTTTCAAATTGTGGCTGCACCAAATTTGTTTGGCGCAAGTAACTCAGCCACATCCAACCTTGGAACACGCACAAACCAACCGCGGCGTAACGCGTCCATTCAGCGATTTTCTGCTGGCCGCTGTTGCCTTCTTTTTTCAAGTCAGCAAGCGCTGGCACCACGCTTTGCAGCAACTGAAAGATAATGCTGGCCGTGATGTACGGCATGATTCCCAGGCCGAAGATGGTGCTTTGCTGCAAACTTCCGCCGGAGAAAATACTGGCGAATTGCGCGATGCGGCCAAAACCCGTCGCGCTTTCACTTGCTTTGGACGCGGCCTGTGCAAGCTGACTTTGATCAACACCAATCAGAGGAATCCAGAATCCAATGCGATAAATAACCAACATGCCCAATGTGAAGAGCACGCGGTTTCGCAATTCTGCGACACGGAAGATGTTGATGAAAGCTTTAAACACGTAATGAATTGGCGATTACGCGGCAGTTGCCGCGGTTCCGCCTGCTTTCTCAATTTTGGTCTTGGCCGTTGCGCTGAACTTGGCAGCGTTCACGGTCAACTTCTTGGTGATCTCGCCGTGACCAAGCACCTTCAATGGCAACTTGTCATCACGAATCAAACGCTTAGCGGCCAACGCCGTGGCATCCACGGTCGCGCCATTCTCAAAGTGCTTGTCCAAATCCTGCACATTGATTTCACAGAACAACGAGCGGAAGCCCGTGTTGGAGAAACCACGCTTTGGAAAGCGACGAGCGATTGGTGTTGAACCGCCCAAATAACCGGGACGACTGGTCCAACCCGCGCGACTCTTGGCGCCGTTATGTCCGCGACCGCTGGTTCCGCCCTTGCCGCTGCCTTCGCCGCGACCAACGCGCATTCGCTTCTTGTGAGCGCCAACTTTTGCGGTGATGTCTTGAATCATCATGATGAAATTCCTTCTGTTCTTAAATTCAAATCCAAATTGCAATCTAAAGTTCAAATAAACGACTAAACAATTACGCCTGAGCTGGTGGATCACCAGCTGGCGCACCACCTTCAGGTGCGCGACCACGACCGCCACCACTACCACCGCGACCGCCGCCGCTTCCGCCGCGACCGCCGCCACTACCACCTCGGCCACCGCCACGACTGTTGCGACGCTCGTCACCAACAGTGTTGACTGGACCCTGCGCTTTTTGCGCGCCACGAGCCGCTGGAATAGCCGCGCTACCACGAGTGATGGCGTCTTCTACTTCAGTGTGGCTGAGTGTGATTCCACGAAGTGCCTCAACCATTTCACGCGTGCGCAATTTGCCCAACGCAATCATGGTGGCCTTGATGAGATTCTTTGGATTGCTGCTGCCGAAACATTTGGTCAGGCAATCTTGCACGCCGATCATGTCCAAGATGGATCGCACCGAGGCGCCAGCGATAACGCCAGTTCCTGGAGCGGCTGGAACAAGGCGAACCTTGCTTGCGCCGTAACGACCTTCAACCATGTGGGGAATTGTGCGGCCCTGCATGTTGAACTTCTTTTGCTTGCGACGACTTTCCTTCTCCGCTTTTTCAACGGCTGATGGAACTTGCGTGCTCTTGGCGTAACCCACGCCCACGCCGCCTTGGCGATCACCAGAGACCACCATGGCTGCGAAAGAAAAGCGACGGCCACCGGCCACTGTTGTGCTGGTTCGATACACGCCCACTGTTGTGGTATCAGCATCTCGAGAATCGTTGTTGAATCCGCTCATAATTAATTCCTATAGAAAATCAGAACTGCAGACCACCCTCGCGGGCGCCTTCGGCAAGCGCCTTGACGCGGCCGTGAAAGAGGTATCCGTTGCGATCAAAGACCACCTTGGTCACGCCAGCTTTGGCGGCTCGTTCGGCAAGGGTTTTTCCAATGTTTTTCGCTGAAGTCACCTTGCCCTTGGTGGCGGCTGGTGTCTTTTCACGATCGCTCGCGGCCACAAGTGTGCGACCAGTTGAATCATCGATCACCTGCACATA
>CAIUGT010000128.1 GCA_903898755.1 uncultured bacterium
CGGAATGTTTTTGTTGATGCCGACCGCGACACGCTGCTAGCGTCGCCCGAGGCGCTTGAAGCCGCAATCACGGCGCGTACCAAAGTTGTGATTCCAGTTCATTATGCCGGCGCGCCGGTTGATCTTGATCCCATTCGCGCCATGTGCGCGCGCAAAGGCGTGCATCTTTTAGAGGACGCCGCGCACGCCATTGGCACGCATTACAAGGGGCGCGAAATTGGAAATGGCGGCACCGCGATTTTCTCGCTGCATCCAATTAAAACAATTACAAGTGGTGAAGGCGGCGTGCTTGTGACCGATGACAGCGCGCTTGCCGCAAAGATTCGTGGTCTGCGATTTCACGGACTTGCGGTTGATGCACATGATCGCGCGCAACAAGGTCGCTCGCCGCAAGCCGAAGTGCAGCTACCTGGCTACAAACAAAACATGCCCGACATGAACGCCGTGTTGGCGCTGAGCCAGTTTCCACGGCTTGACGCGTTGATCGCTCGTCGCCAAGAGTTGGCCATGATGTACCGCGAGCACCTTGCCAACATTGATGGCGTGACCATGCTTGCGGACCCAACGTGGTCGCACAAACATGCGCGGCACTTGCTGGTGGTGCGTGTTGATGAGCGCCGCTGCGGCATGGAGCGCAGCGCATTTATGGAAGCGCTGAAGGCGAAAAATATTGGCACCGGCATTCATTTCTTGGCGTCGCACACGCACCGTTGGTACCGCGAAAATCGTCCAGAGGCCGCGGGTCGCCTTGCCAATACCGAGTGGAATTCAGCCAGAATATGCACGCTTCCAATGTTTCCAGACATGGCCAACGAGGACGTGCTTGATGTCATTGACGCCATCAAAGAAGTGCTGCCAAAAAGCGTGGCCAAAGTGGCTGTGACAGGATCAACACGATGAAGTCAAGCGTTTCAATTGTCATTCCCGTTCACAACGAGCGTTTGAATTTGCCGCAACTGATTGAGCGCTGCGTCAAAGTTGGACGCGCGCTGGATCGACCGTGGGAACTTATTTTAATTGATGACGGTAGCCGCGATGGCTCTAGCGAAATGTTGGCCGAGGCCGCCAAGACATATCCAGGCGAAATCAAGTCGCTGATTCTGAACCGCAACTACGGACAACACAACGCAATTTTGTGCGGCTTTGCCAACGCACAAGGCGACGTCATGGTGACGCTTGACGCGGACTTGCAAAATCCGCCTGAAGAAATTCCAAAGCTGCTCGCCGCCATCGATGACGGCTACGACGTTGTGGGCAGCGTGCGCGCAGATCGACAAGATGTGTTTGCGCGCAAACTTTTCTCCGGCATTATCAATTCAATCGTGCGCCGCTCGACCGGCGTGCAAATGCACGATTACGGCTGCATGTTGCGCGCCTACAAGCGACGCGTGGTGGACGCCATGTTGCAATGCCGCGAGCGCAGCACATTTATTCCTGTGCTGGCAAATCTGTTCGCCAAGCGTGTCACGGAAATTCCAGTGGCGCACGCCGCGCGCGCCGCGGGCGACAGCAATTACTCCGTCATTAAACTTGTCAATTTGCAATTTGATTTGCTCACCTGCATGACCGCGGGACCGCTGCGACTTTTGACATGGCTGGGCGGCGGCATTTCCGCGCTGGCCATTGGCTTTGCCATGCTGCTGTTCTTTCTGCGCGTGGTGTTTGGCTCGGAATGGGCGGGCAACGGAGTATTCACGCTGTTTTCCATTCTGTTTTTCTTTGTTGGCGCGCAATTTGTGGCGCTTGGATTAATGGGCGAGTACGTGGGTCGCATCCATGCAGACGTGCGCGAGCGCCCCCGCTACATTCTTGACAATGTTGTAGGCGAGACGCTTGCTGAAGTACCATCGCGGGGCTCGGCTGGCGCTTTCACGCCCGCGCGAACAGTTGCCTGATTGATTGACATCGCTCACTTTCTAGATTGGCAAACGGAATTGCCCATCGAATAACACTTTGTTTCACATACTTTTTAAGGAAACCACATGAAGACCGTCGTCTTGGCTTATCACGAACTTGGCGCCGCGGGGCTTAAAGCAGCAATTCGAAATGGCCTTGATGTGGTCGCGGTGTTCACGCATCGCGATGATCCATCCGAAGGTGGTTGGTACACCTCCGTGGCGCGCGAAGCCGCGGCCGCTGGCATTCCAGTGTTCGCTCCTGAAAAACTTGACCACCCAATTTGGATCGAGCGCATCAAAGAGATGAAAGCCGATCTACTTTTGTCGTGCCACTATCGAAACATGGTTGGCGCGAAAGTGCGCGAGTTGTTTCCGAAGGGTTGCATTAATTTGCACTCGGCCATGTTGCCCAAGTACCGCGGCCGTTGCCCGATTAATTGGGTGCTTGTGAATGGCGAAACTGAAACTGGCGTGACGCTGCATTACATGAGCGACAAGGCCGATGCGGGCGACATCATTGGTCAGCGCAAGGTGAAGATTGACATTGCCGACACCGCGCGCACATTGACCGCCAGCATGAGCCAAGCCACCAGCGATTTGCTTGATGAGTTGCTGCCGCTGGTCAAAGCCAACAAGGCGCCGCGCACCCCGCAAGACGAGAAGAACGCCAGTTCATTTGGTCGCCGCACTCCAGAGGACGGCAACATTGATTGGACCAAATCCGCCGAGGAAATACGCAATTTAACGCGCGCCGTTGCTTTCCCATGGCCTGGCGCATTCACCTTTGCGGGCGAGCGCAAGTTCATGGTGTGGACCACCAAAACCGCGCAAGGCACGGGACAGCCTGGTGAAATTCTCAGCGCCGATCCAATGATTGTGGCGTGCGGAAAAGGCGCAATTGAAATTGTGGAGGGACAACCCGCCGATGGCGTGTGGAGTTCCGGCGCGCAGATTGCAAAGGACATGAACTTGGTCGCCAAGATGCGCTTGGGCAAGCGCGTTCTTTCGTCGCGAAAGAAAACAACTTCCATTTTAATTCTTGGCGTGAACGGTTTCATTGGAAGCCATCTCACGGAACGCTTGTTGAAGAATGAAAACTTTGAAGTGTACGGAATGGATTTGCGCTCGGACAATATTGGCAACGTCGCAGATCATCCGCGCTTTCACTTTATTGAAGGCGACGTTTCCATCAACCGTGAATGGGTTGAATACCACGTGCGCAAGTGCGATGTGATTCTGCCGCTGGTGGCCATTGCCACTCCAATTGAGTACGTGCGAAATCCACTGCGCGTATTTGAATTGGACTTTGAGGAGAACCTGCGCGTGGTGCGTGATTGCGTGCGCTACAACAAGCGCATTATTTTCCCAAGCACCAGCGAGGTGTACGGCATGTGCAAGGACGAGCACTTTGACGAGGAAACTTCCAATCTGGTCACAGGGCCAATTCATCGCCAACGCTGGATTTACAGCGCTTCCAAGCAACTTTTGGACCGCGTGATTTGGGCTTACGGTTCCACGCGCGGCCTGCAATTCAGTTTGTTCCGTCCATTCAATTGGCTCGGGCCACGCTTGGACACGCTTGATTCCGCTCGCATTGGTTCCTCGCGCGCCATCACGCAACTTATTTTAAACTTGGTTGAAGGCACGCCAATTCTTTTGGTGGATGGCGGCGAACAAAAGCGTTGCTTCACCGATGTGGATGAAGGCGTGGATTGCCTGTACCGCATCATTGAGAACACGGATGGCAAAGCCACTGGTGGAATTTTCAACATTGGAAACCCCGACAATGAGGCGAGCATTCGTGAGCTTGCTGAAATGTTGGTTGAGGCCTTTGATCGCCATCCACTGCGCGCATGCTTTCCGCCGTTCGCCGGCTTTGAAGAAATTGAAAGCGCCCGCTACTACGGCAAGGGCTACGAGGACGTGCAACATCGCACGCCAAGCATTCGCAACGCCAAGAACGCGTTGGGTTGGACACCAAAAATTTCCACGCGTCAAAGCGTGGAACGAACTTTGGATTGGTTCATTCGCCAACACGCCAAGACGCACAACTTGACGGCGCCAAACACGCCAGCAACTGGCGCAGCGGCGGGCAATAAGGTTCCAGCGTCCCGAAGTCCATCGCACTAAAGCAACCACGCCGTGGCCATTGCCCCCATTGCGCTGCGTGTGGATGTGGATACGGTGCGCGGAACTCGTGATGGTTTGCCGCGTTTACTGAGGATTTTAGAGGCACGCGGCATTTGCGCCACGTGGTACGTGACACTTGGTCCCGACAATATGGGTCGACATGCGTGGCGCCTTTTGCGCCCCGCTTTCTTTTTAAAGATGCTGCGCTCGCAAGCCGCGTCGCTGTATGGGTACGACATTTTATTTCGTGGCACTCTGTGGCCAGGCACTGTGATCAGTCGCCACTTCAAGGAACAGTTGCGCATGCCCATGAAGGCGGGCCAAGAAGTTGGCGTGCATGCGTGGGACCATCATCTTTGGCAAGTTGGTATTGACAGACTTTCAGATGAGGCGCTTGAAGCGCAACTCATTTTGGCGTGCGACGCGTTTGAGGAAGTCATGGGGCAGAAGCCGCAAAGCGCCGCGTGTCCAGGTTGGCGCTGCAGTGAACGCGTGTTGAACTTTGCACGTTCGCGTCAATTTCAATTTCGCAGCGACTGTCGTGGCCCCGCTCGCGCATTTCGCCCGCGCATTGGCGCAACCGTTCTAAATCAACCACAAATTCCAGTGGACTTGCCAACCTACGATGAGGCGGCGCTCCCCAAGGAAAACCGTGATGAGGTCTGGAACGCCCGCTTGTTGCAACTCATTTCAGATGGCAATCCGCATGTGTTGACGGTGCACGCCGAAAGCGAAGGCGGAGCCAAAGCCGCTTGTTTTGAAGCCTTTCTAGACCAAGCGTTGGCTGCCGGTCACACATTCGCGCCGCTCAGTTCTATGCTTCGCGCGCCAATAAACCCAACAGACAGAAGCTCGCCCCACTCTTCGCATTCTTCTGGTGGATCCATGCACCCAATGACCGAACTTGAAATTGGATCCATTGGACCCGGAAAAATTCCTGGTCGTGAAGGGTGGGTTTGCGTTCGAATGGATACGCTTACCCACGTATGAGCGCACGAGTCATTACGGGTTACATCACTGTCCTCTTTGCCTTGCTGTACTTGTTGCCTCTATCGCTACGACCAATTATTTCACCAGATGAATCCCGCTACGGAGCAATCGCGCTGGAAATGTTGCACAATCATGATTGGTGGTCGCTGAAACTTGTGGGCTTGAGCTACTACGAAAAACCGCCAATGGGATATTGGTTGACAGCGAGTTCCATGGCGCTGTTCGGCGAGAACGCGTGGGGCCTACGACTCGCACCAGCGCTTGCCGCATTGGTCACAGCGCTTGCCACTGGCGCCATTGCCAAAAGAATCTGCGCTCTGCCACACATTGGAGTGATCACGACGGCGGTTCAACTCACGTTGATTTTCCCCTGGGTCTTTGGAAATGTGGCTATTTTAGACGGCATTTTCACTGCCTTTATTACCGCGTCCGTTGCGTTGTTTGTGTACGCCGCCACGGATTCAGAGCGAAGATGGCGCATGTTCTTTCTTGCGCTTAGCGGCGTCGCGGCCGCGGGTGCGTTCTTGACCAAGGGATTTCTTGGACTCGCGTTTCCCGCCATCATCGCAGGCGGTTGGCTGATTTGGCAAAAGCGTTGGCGCGACTTGTTCGTGTTGCCGCTGGTTCCTATCGCGTCGGCGCTTGTGATTTCGACGCCACTGATCATGCAAATTCACAAACACAATCCAGGATTTTGGGATTATTTCTTTTGGGTGGAGCATGTGCGCCGCTTCACGTCGCCAGATGGCAATCAACATCCCGAACCCTGGTGGTATTTCCTTCCCATGCTTCCTGTTGGCGCTTTGTTGTGGACTTTGAATATTGGCAAAGTGTGGAGCGGATTTCGCACATCACTCTTTCGCGGCCGCGGCGCTTCTTTGTGCGCGGTATGGATTGCCCTGCCCTTACTACTGTTGTCGGCGAGCAGCGGAAAACTGCCAGCCTATATTTTGCCTATTTTCCCTGCATTTTCTGTCGTCATCGCAATTTCATTGCTGCACTATTTCAGCCAAGACCAAAAGACCTCTTTCGTTGATCAACTTGGCCGGTGGCTTCTTGTGGCCGCGGCGCTGTTGAGCGCATCATTTATTCTGACGGGCCATCAGTGGTTGTATGCGGATCAGTTATGGCGCGACAATTCCACGTGGCGCTTTGGCTTGGTTGCTCTTGCGCTTCTTGCGTGGGCGGCGCTTGATCATTGGGCGCAACGCACACAAGTCTCAGCTCATCGCCTGATGCGAATGGCGTTTTCACCAGCGCCCTTGCTCATGATTGCCGGCTTGCTATTGCCCGATGCGTTGATTGAGAAAAGTAAAATTGGAGTGGAGACGTTGCGCGCTCAATCGCAGGACCTTGCGCAATCACACACTTTGATTGTGGATGCCAACATGGCGACCTGCGTGGCCTACTCCACCAAAAGATTTGACATGACCTTCATTGGTCCTGGCGGCGAGTTGGACAATGAATTGAATTTGCCACTTGAACAAGCGCGCTTCATCACGCGCGAGCAAGTGTTGGCGCAAGTCGCGTTGGCGCAAAGAACTGGCTCCGTTGCTTTGGTGATCATGCGCAATGATTTAAAGGCATTTCAAGCGCCCGACGCGCCAAAACCACAAAGCCAATTCATTGATGGCGATGTTTCAGTGGCGTTGTTTACGCAAGTGAAATAGCGCGCCGTTACGCCAACAGTTGATCCACCAGCACGGCGCACGGAGTGGATTGACGATATTCAAATCCGAGCTTGGAATAAAATGGCTTGGCCTCATCGCGCGCGTCAAGCAACAGCGCTGGAATGCCAAGACGCTTGGCTTCGCGCGCTAAAAATTGCAACATGGCGCGGCCCGCACCGCCGCCGCGGCATGCCTTGGTCACCACTAAATCATCCACGCGCAAATGCGAGCCGCGCGACAAGCCGTGGTTGTGATGAACACCTGCGAGTGAAATTAATTTTGTATCGGAAAAGCCGCCAACAAGTCGGTAACCATTGGTCGATGCAATGGCGCGCACCGTCAACACAAAAGTGTCACGCGTTAATTCTTTGCGCAGTTCATGCATAAGATCAAATGCGCTGTCAATGTCTTGGTCCGATTCAAGCCAGCGAAAGACATAAGGACTTGCGTTGATCATGACGCCAACTTACCAATGTTTGCGCAGTGATTCACGCAGCAACGCATTGGCGTTTACTGCAGCGTTTACTGAAGCATGCAAGCGCGTATTTTTCAAAAACCAATTGCCAGCCATCAAGGAACTTCTGACATCCACGAGGCTGGGTCTTTACCCATTTTCTCGCCTAAATCAGCCAGGTTTTCCATAGTTTCCTTGATGAATATGCCTTCTTGCGGCGGGCGCCACGAATCAGGAATGGCGACAAGATGAACCTCGCATTTGCCTTCGCCGCGCAACGTTGTCAACTCCGCGTGCGCCACCAAATGGCGCAGCCCAACAATGGTGGCGGCGCGAATTCCAACTTCAACGCTGCGGCCAATGATGGCTGGCCACGTTGGCTGAACGGTTTGCGGCACCGCGTTGAATTGATTGTTGAGAATGACCCAGTAGCGCGTGGTGGGAATTGGCAAATCAGGATGCAAGCGCTTCCAAGTCACGCCAAATGAATTTTCCCGCTTCATGCGCGCGCCGTACATGACATTGCCCACCACGCCGCCGTCGCAATACAGGCTGCCATAGATTTCGCGTGGGGGAAACGCTCCGGGAATTCCGCTTGAAGCAAGAAGCATTCGATTCAGCGTTTCGTAGTCACCGCTTTTGTTGGCGCGAATGGCCTCTTCTGAAACAGCAAACGCGCGCGGCTGCCCCATGTCTAAATCTGTCGTGTTCACGGCCAACACGCGGCCAGCTTGCGCCTCTGTGGCCATGGCCGCCACCATTTGTGGAGTGATTGCGTTGCGTAATTCGCGCTCTAAACCCGGCACTTCCGCGAACGATTCATTGGCTGGAAGAAAGAACAACAAGCCGCGGGTCTTGACCATGTCTGGCTGTGGATTTCTATAAAAGCTGACAACCTGATCAATGCTTTCGGTCGTGCCCACAAAGACAAATGGCGCAATCAACGCGCCGGTGCTCACGCCACTGACCACATCAAACTTTGGCATGGACATAGGCCCAGGTGCAAGCGTGTTCCAACCCTTCAGATAGCCGGCGCCAAACGCTCCCCAATCGCCACCACCAGAAATTACCAGCACATCAAGCGTGACGGGAACTTTACTCTTGCCCGCCACGAAATCTTTTTGCTTGGCCGCGACATGCTCAACTAAATCAACAATGAGTTGCTTCGTGACCATGTCCACTTTGACCGCGTCAGCATCTCTACGCGCCATCAGAACATCACTGGTCTCAATGGGGCGCTGCCGAGCGCATGCGCTGGCCAGCGCCGTCATAGCGATGAAGATCATGCAAGTCTGAACGGCCTTCAATCCACGGAATTTCTTTAAAGATTTCATTTGCGGAAACATAACGCTTCACAAAGAAATTCACAAGGCGACTAGAAATTGGAAATCAAAAACAAATCAAACTTTAGGCAACGCGCCTTGCTCTGGATAGCGTGCGCGGGCAGTGCGAATGCGATCAAGTCGTTCAAAGAAAATTTCAATCAACTCTGGATCAAAGGCCTTGCCACTTTCATTGCGCATCTCTTGCTCAACACGCTCTGGTGCCCACGCCTCTTTGTACGCGCGGTGACTTGAGAGCGCGTCAAACACATCGGCAATAGCGACCATGCGCGCGAACAACGGAATGTCGTCGCCTTTCATGCCGGTGCTTGGCAACTGCATTTCCAGCAAACTTTGATCGTCGCTGGGCAAATTTTCAATACTCACCGCGCCGGGATACCCGCGCCCGTCCCACCGCTCATGGTGATGCATGGCCACTTCCCGAGCGTCTTCACTGTCATTGCCAAGTAAATGGGGCACGCCAAGCACCGAGTGGTGCTTCATGATTTCGTATTCTTCTTGCGTCAATTTCCCAGGCTTTTTGAGTATTAAATCACTGATACCAATCTTGCCCACGTCATGGAGAATGGCCGCCATGCGTAAAGTGTCGCGGGAAAATTGGCAATCTTCCTGGCGCATTCCGCGTCGCTTCGCCCATCCGTCAAAAATTTCAAGAGCAGTCGCGGACACGCGCTTGACATGTGGACCGGTCTCGCTTGGATCGCGCGATTCCGCCATGCGAACTTTGCTCCACATCATTTTTTCCTTTAACGCGCGCCGTTCCAGCGCCGTGGAAATCAAGGTTGCGATATGCCGCAAGTCCACAATTTCTTGTTCAGTGAAACTTGCATGTGTGGCATTGGGTTGCCGCGCAACAAGAAGTACGCCCAGCGTTTCACCTGATCCAGATTTCATGGCGATGGCCGCCGCCGCCGCGCCGACAATTCCCGCGGCTTCAACCAATAATCCGTGCGTGGAATTTAATTTGTCAACGCTGATCGTTATGTGCTCAATCGCTTGCGCCAACAAGCCCGTGCGCTGGGCGATGTAGCCAATGAAGGATGTACCCACTTCCTTGACTTGTTCGGCGCGCGTTGCGTAGGCCAACACAAAATCCGCGCCATCTGGCAAAAAGACACAGCACATTGGCGCGTGAATCACTTGCGGAACAGCCTCCAAAACCCTGCCCATTTGCAAATCAAAATCACTTATTTGGTTGAAGTTCAATTCAAGATCGTTAATGACCTTCACGCGAGACTGCTGCAAGTTTAAATTCTCACTCAACTGCTTGTTGCGACGCATGATTGCGTCCCGCTGACCCAAATTCTTAGCGAACTTATTCAATTCCTTGAATACATTTCGAATCTCCGGCGGCCCGCGTAACTGCAAACGATGATCAAATTTACCCGCGTCAAGTGCCGCGGCAAATTCACCAATGTCCTGAATTGGCCGAACAAGCTGCTTGGAAATTGGCCAAGAAAGCAATACGCAAAGCAAAGCCACCAGTCCAAACGCACTCAGTGTGATTTGTAAAATATCAAACAACACGGCGTCGACAATTTCTTTTTGCGCGCCTAGAAAGAGCAACCCCTTATGGTCGGCAAGTGGTTCAATGGCGCCAAGCATGGTTTTGTTCGATGTTTTATACCAACCCGCGCTGCGTTGATGCAGTGAAATGGGCGGAGTGTTGGAGTCCAGTGGCTCCACGGAAAGAAGCGATCCACTGGATGCGTATGTGTTCAGTTTCAATTCACCGACAATCTTGGAATCGTCAATCGCAAGATAGTTGGAGCCTTTGGGATCCTGCCGCGCGATGATGCGCCACTGATCGCCTTCAGGAACCGCAATGACTAAGTTTGACCAAATGCTTGGGGTTTCACCCATGTCCCTGTCAGCGTGCTCCAACTCTTCTTTTAATTGGTGAAGTAAATCAGGTTTTGTTTGCAACTTTTCAACTGTAATTCCGTCACGCTCTAAAACATCCGCGAGCGCGCACGCGACATCTTGCGCCCAACCAATGGCAGCTTTTTCCAATTCAATGCGCATGATTCGGAAACCAAATAGGCCCATCAGCAACGCGCTGAGTCCACCAACCGCGACCAAGACAAGGGCAATGCGAAAGCGGAAACTTGTATTGAAGAATCTCATGAATTGTGTTGGGTCAAAAGTTGTAAGAAATGGAATTTCAAGAATGAAATGAATGAAGTTCACTACTGAGTGAGTCACATTCGTTACGAACATGTTCTAAAAAAACCTTCAGCAAAGCCACCTATCGGAATCGAACCGACAACCTCATGATTACAAATCAAGTGCTCTACCAATTGAGCTAAGGTGGCGAAAAGTGATCCAGTGAAAAGTGAAGTGAATGCAATGAACCAAGTCACTCAATCAGTGAGTTGGCTCCGTAATTTAGTCATGCAAGAGTACCGTGGCGGCGCAAAGCGAGCGCGACAAGGGTGACATCCGCGGGATTCACGCCCGCAAGGCGACCAGCTTGGCCAAGAGTGGCTGGACGATGGCGCTGTATCACTTCCGCGGCTTCGCCGCGCAAACCGCGCACTTGCATGACATCAAATTCACGAGGAATTGGCACGTTTTCGCTTTCTTTTTGACGGCGAATGTCTGTTCGTTGATGCGCTAAATACCCCGAGTAGCGCAAATCCGTGGAGACCCGCGCCAGCAATTTCGTGTCAACGCCAGCGGCGCACACGCTGGCAAGTTCTTGCAACGTGGCTTCCGGCCGACGCGCCCATTCATTGGCGCGAACGCCGTTGATTTTTCCCTTGGCAAGCGCTGCGCGAATGTCCTCTATGGATCGCTGGCGAAGTTGATACGCGCTCCACTGCGCATCTCCAACAAGACCAAGCTCACGCCCCTTCGCAGTCAATCGTTGATCGGCGTTGTCGGCGCGCAACGAAAGCCGATGCTCAGCGCGGCTGGTGAACATTCGATACGGCTCGCGCGGAGTTCGCACAACTAAATCATCCAGCAACACTCCAAGGTACGCCTCATCACGACCAAGGCGAACCGCTTCAAGACCAAGCGCGCGGCGCGCGGCGTTTAAGCCCGCGACCAAACCTTGCGCGGCGGCTTCTTCGTAGCCACTTGTGCCGTTGATTTGTCCCGCAAGAAAAAGCCCTGGCACTAATTTTGTTTCAGCCGTGGCGTCCAGTTGATGCGGCCACACCATGTCATATTCCACGGCGTAGCCATAGCGCAAAATGGTGGCGTGCTCGCAACCGCGCATGCCCTTCACAATTCCATCCTGCACTTCGGCGGGCAAACTTGTTGAAATGCCGTTGCAATAAATTTCGTTGGTGAACAAACATTCAGGCTCCAAGAACACGCCGTGATGATCGCGCTCGGCGAAGCGCACCACTTTGTCCTCTAGGCTTGGGCAATAGCGCGGACCGCATTCGGCCTCCATTTCGCCGGCATACATGGGCGCTCTATGCAAATTGGCGCGCACCAAATCGTGAATGGAGGCGCTGGTTTCCGTTTGGCGGCACTCCACTTGCGGCAATTTTGGGAAAGCGACTTCGCTGGTCATCTCGCTGAACATCTGCGGAACTTCATCGCCCCACTGCGGCTTCAAGTTGTCCCAGTCAAGCGTTTCTTTTGCCAGCCGAGGCGGCGTGCCGGTTTTCAAGCGGCCAAGTTCAAAGCCCATTGAAGTGAGCGCCGCGGAAATTCCTACGGCGCTGCCTTCGCCAACGCGGCCGCCGGCGGTTTTGGTTTCGCCAGTGTGCATCAGCGCGCGCATAAATGTGCCGGTGGTCAACACCACGCTCTTGGCGGAAATATCAACGGTGCCATGCGATGCGGACAAATGTTCATCCGCCACAAAAAGAGGCCGCGCTTGTTGCGCGTGTGTTTCATTGGCAGCGAGCGCGGAGTGGTCCACGCAAAATGTTCGCGCGCCAGCCGCAAGCGTCACGCCAACGCACACGCCATCACGTGTTTGAATTTTGTCCACGGTTCCCGCCCACACATGCACGCCAGCGCGCGCCACAATGCGTTGCACTTCGGCGGGATACGCGTGCTTGTCGCACTGCGCGCGCGGACCCCACACCGCTGGACCCTTCGAAGCATTGAGCACGCGAAATTGAATTCCCGCATGATCCGTTGCCTCGGCCATGACTCCGCCAAGCGCGTCAATTTCGCGCACCATTTGTCCCTTAGCAAGGCCGCCAATCGCCGGATTGCAACTCATTGCGCCAATGCGGGTTGGGTCCATGGTGATCAAAAGAACGCGCGCATTTGTTTGATTGGCTTGTGGATTGGCCGCGCCCAAAACGCGCGCGGCGGCGCACGCGGCTTCAACGCCGGCGTGTCCGCCACCAATCACAATCACATCGAACGATTCCATTTCATAAGCCTAGCGAACATTCGCGCACGAAAGAAATTGAGGCGCTTACAATCGCCGCATGTATCAAACCATCAAAATTCGTCGTGCTACAAAGCCCGTCACCGTGATCTGCGTCTTCGCTGGAGACAAAGTGGTGCGCGGCTCCAAGCACGCTGGGGCAATGGAAATTGCGCTTGCGCATCCAGGCTTCCGCGCGGATAACGGCGAAGTGGTTGCCGCCGGAAAAAATATGTTGGCGCTTGGCCTGGGAGACAAGAAAAAATTCTCGCTGGACAGCATGCGCGTGGCCGGCGCGCGTTTGATGAAAGTGTTGGCGCGCATGAAAGTGAGCGCCATTGATGTTGAACCATCCGCGCAAGTGGACAAGCGCGCAACATCGCTTGACGCGCTTGGTCAAAGTCTTGCCGAGGGAATTGCGCTGGCCGCGTGGCGCTTTGACCACTTCGACGGCAAGGCGACCAAGAAGTCCGCCAAACTTTCTCAACTTGATGTGCATTCCTTGGACAAAACATTCTTGGCGGGATTGACACGTGGCTTGACCATTGCATCCAGCGTGAATGAGGCGCGCAGAATGGCGGCCACACCGCCCAACATTTGCAATCCAGATTGGGTGGCGCAACAAGCCAAGAAAATTGGGCGCGCCAGCGGTTTGCGCACGCGCGTGATTGGTTTTAAAGAGGCGCAAAAACTTGGAATGGGCGGCATTGTGAATGTGGGCAAAGCCAGCGCGTCCAAGCCGTGCATGATTGTGCTGGAACATCGCCCACGGACAATTTCACCACGCGTCAAAACAGAACACATTGTTCTTGTTGGAAAAACCATCACCTACGACACCGGCGGCTATTCGCTGAAGGTGAACAACGGCATGAAGGGAATGAAGTACGACAAGTGCGGCGGCATGGCGGTGATTGGAGCCATGCAAGCCATCGCGGCGCTGAAGTTGCCCATTCGTGTGACCGGCATTTTGCCCACGGCGGAAAATATGGTTGGCGGTGACAGCTACCGGCCCGACGACATCATCACTATGCACAACGGCGTCACGGTTGAAGTGACCAACACCGACGCCGAGGGTCGCTTGGTGCTGGCCGACGCGCTGAGTTTTGCGTGCAGCGATTTGAAACCGACCGCGATCATTGACTTGGCAACTCTCACAGGCGGAGTCGTTGTTGCGCTTGGACATTTTTGCGCGGGATTGTTTTGCGAGAACGACGCGCTGCGCCGCCGCGTGAAGGACGCCGCTGTCACCACGGGTGAATCCGTATGGCGTTTGCCGTTGTGGAAAGAGCACCGCGATTTCATGCGTGGGCAACATGCGGATTTAATCAATAGCAATCCGCAGCGGTCGGCGCACCCCATTCAGGGCGCCGCGTTCTTAAGTTTCTTTGTGGATGAATCCGTGCCGTGGTGCCACTTGGATATTGCGGGCGTGGCCAACACCGAAAGCAATCAAGACGTGTGCGCGGCGGGACCAACTGGCTGGGGCGTGCGTACTTTGGTGGAGTTGCTCACGCGTTGGTCAAGCGCGCTGTAGTTGAACGAGTTGCCGCAATTGCGCGGAGAAAATGTACATCACCACCAATTTGAAATGGCGGCGTGTCGCCGTGCGCTCCATCACGAAGTTTTGGACGCCGACGGATCGTGTCCGTTTTCAATCATCGTGATTTTGGCTAGGCGACGCTCATGACGACCGCCATCAAAAGCGGTGCGAAACCAAATATCCACAATGCGCTTCATCAACGTCTGTCCCAAAAGATCCGCGCTGAGGCACAACACATTGGCGTCGTTATGCGTGCGGCTGAGTTGCGCGCTGAGTTCATCCTGCGCCAAAGCGGCGCGAATTCCCTTGATTTTGTTGGCGGCAATGCACATGCCAATGCCGGTTCCACAAATTAAAATTCCGCGGTCAGCGGTGCCCTTTGCAACAGCGCTGGCCACTTGCCACGCGGCGTCGGGGTAATCGCATGTCTGACCTCCGCAATCTCCCAGCAAATTCACTTCATGGCCGTCGCTACGTAGTTGCGTCATCAGTGTCTGCGCAACTTGATTGCCGCGATGATCAGAACCAAGAACAACTTTCATTGCGACACCGTTGACAGCCTTGCGGCGCATGTTGCGAGAGCCGTAAAATTTATTTCCATGATGAATTTCATTGACTGACCATCATGTTAAATATTCCACAAGTTGCTTTGGAATCACTTTCATAAAACGCACGGAAAGTGAATCGTAGGCGGCCTGCCCTTTGCCAATCGGGTCTTCAATGTCGCCCTTTGGATCAAGCAGCACAATGCGGTCCTGACTTTCGTCGTGATCCACCAAGCGCTGCGCAGCAAGCAAGTGGCTTTCGGTCATGACAAAAGTCACATCGGCTTTGCGAATCATGGCCGCGGTGACGCGTTTGCTATGGCCGTCATGTTTCAGCGAAAGTTTGTCAAGCGACGACCTGGTTTCACGGCTAATGGGCAAGCCATCTCCCGCGGACAAGCCCGCGCTGGCCACAAAAATATCCTTGGACAAGCCGTTCATGGAGCCTTGATCAATCACATACCTGGCAATCGACTCCGCCATTGGCGAACGGCAAGTGTTGCCTGTGCAAAGAAAGAGAGCCGTTTTCATGGGGCACGAATGGTACAGCAAGTTGGCTTGCACTCGTCGCGCAAAAGTGCTGTAGGATTTCCTCAAGCCCTCGTAGGGCCTTCAACCGAGACCCACTGTGGAATTCGTAACATTTGAAGAAGCGTGGAGTCTGCTTCGCCGCCTTGGCGTAAACAAGGTGACGGACGCTCCGAATGAAATGCGATTTGAATTGGCTGACTCGCCCAGCGTTGTGGTGCTTGATGTCGCCGCCAACGATCACGTTGATATCAAGTCGCTGCCAAAAGAAATGCGCCGCGTTCCGCGCAACGCCATTGCGAACTTCGTTGAGGCGCTGGTGCACAAGATGCACCTGCAACGCACGTATGTGATTCCAATTGGAAAGTGGCGCCAGATTTTTGAAGCCGTCAGCCACGGCATGGTCAGCAACGCCGCGTGGCGTGGCGTGGACACATCCGCCAGCGTGGAGTTGAACACGCGCGACCCGCTGCAATTTAATTTGGCAGACGCGCACACCTTGCGCGATTTAATCAAAGTGATTTTGCGCGATGGCCGCGGAATTGAGCATGGAATTACGCTGTGCAGCGATGGCGCGCCATTGGTGATTGAAGTCATGCCCGCGGGCGAAATGATTATTTTCGCGGGGCGGCCAGACTTGGCCAAGCAGTGCGAAGAATTGCTGGCGCACGCCAAAGCGGACTGACTCGAGGCGCTTGATCAATCATTGAATATTTTTTCACCCGGGACTTTGCGCGCAAGGCGCAGCCTTACTCCACGACAATCAATTTTGCGTTCACGTCGGGCGTTTCCATGTCGATCGCGTCTTGCGAAAGTTGCGTGCCATCAAACTCAAAGCGCACGCCGCAACCAAGACATTGATAGGCCGCGACATTTTTCTGAATAGGACCCATTCGACACGCCGGACAACGATTCCTTTTCAACGCGCGTCGCGTCAAGATGCCTTCGATGCCGCTTAAAGTTTCGCCAAAGAAAACAACGAACGCCAAACTCAACACGCTTCCAATGATGAGCACCAAGGCGCCCAATGGAAAAGTAAAAACACAGATAAATGCCAGCGCGAAAGCCGCCATGTAGCCAGCCAAAACCAAAAATGGATAGGCGCGGTTCAGGGATCGCAAGATGCGCAGAATCATGAGCCAATCGTAGAGAAGTGAGACCCGCCAGTCGAGCGCTATGCGAGCCGTTGCCAGCCCAACCTAAATTTTTCTGTTGGTTACACTTTAGGTTGGGCTATTCCAGCCCGTGGAACACTTCTTATGGCTGACCAAATGAAATTGATTTGCGACCGTGCCGCCTTTGTTGAAGCTGTGCAGATTGCCGCCGCCGTTGTTGCGACGCGTGGAAATGTGCCCGCTCTGCTTTGCATCAAGTTGACGGCGAAAGACAATCGTTTATACCTGCAAGCCGCCGACAAGGACATTGCGCTTGAAATTCCAGTGGCCAGCGTGGACGTGAAATCCCCAGGCGAGGCCCTTGTGCCGGCCGAGCGCTTGTCGCAAATCGCGCGCGAATGCGCGGGCACAACGTTGGCGTTTGAATCCAACAAATCTATTTTGTCCATCAAAGCCGATGGCATGCGCTTTAATGTCAACGGCTACGACCCGAAAGAATTTCCAGCGCCGCCGCAGTTGAATTCAAATCCTGAATGCACCGTCAGCGCCGCGACATTTCGCAAACTGGTTGGTCGAACTATTTTCGCGACCGCGGTTGAAAATAATCGCTACGCCATTGGCGGCGTGTTGATTGAACGCGTGGGCAAGCGCTTGCGCCTGGTGGGAACCGACGGTCGCCGTTTGGCTGTGGCCAAGGGCGATTGCATTTCAGCAACCGAAACCGATTCATCCGTGATTGTGCCTACAAAGGCGCTGAATTTACTCAACCGCTTGGCGATTGATCCAGAAGATCCAATCGAAATTTCAAAGGCGGACGGTCGCCTTGTGTTCACCATTGGCAGCGGCGCCGACGCCGCGAAGATGGTGACCAGTTTGATCGAGGGAACATTCCCGCCGTTTGATGATGTGATTCCCAAGGAACATGATCGCCGCGTGACATGCAATGTCGCGGCGCTGACCGCGGCCGTGCGTCGATCAAGTTTGTTGACCAGCGAACAAAGCAAAGGCGTGAAGATGAGTTTCACCGCCACGCAGTTGACGCTCTCAAGCAGTTCACCCGATGTTGGCGATTCCGAAATCACAATGCCACTGGAAGGTTTCCAAGGCGAGCCAATCGAAGTTGGTTTCAACCCTGGCTACATTGTGGACGCGCTTAAAATTATCGACGCACCGGAAGTCATCATAGAGTTGAAAGCCACCAACAAGCCTGGTGTGCTTCGCATTGGCCAAGAGTTCACGTATGTCATCATGCCACTGAATGTTTGATTTCTGTTTCAAGCAAAAATAAAAGAAGCCCGACCGCAAGGCCGGGCTTCTTCTTTTTTACAATGAAATCAGCGGCAAATTAGCCATTTTGACCCTTGGCGTACTTCACTCCGCAGCCATAGGACTTGGTCTTGTCGGGCGAAACTTTTTCGCCAGCCTTCAGTTGCGTAAGCGCGTTGATGACATAGTTGGTCTTGCCTGGGGTAGAGCCCCGATCGGAACTGTCATCAAAAGCGCCGCCGTACACAAGCGTGCCCTTTGAATCAATCACATACACGGCGGGCGTGGTCTTGGCATCGAACATCTTTCCAATGACTCCACTGCCATCAATCACCTCGGCGTTGGCCACCACTTTGTTCTCGGCCAAGTAAGTGGCGGTTGCCTTTGGATCATTGGCCGTTGCAGCCGTGCTGTTGACCATGACAAACACAACATTGGGATCAATCACCTTGGCTTCGGCGATCATTTTGGTGACCAGACCAGCCTTGGTAATTCCAGCGCACACTGGGCAACCTGGATTGACCCATTCCATGACAACAGTTTTGCCGGAAAAGTCGCTGAATTGCATTGTCTTTCCGTTGACATCGGTCATGCTGAAATTTGGAACTTGCTCGCCAACCTTCACGCGCTTTTCTTTGGTGTCGGTGGTGTCGGCGGCCTTGTCGTGCTTCTTGTCCTTCTTGGTGTCGTCGGCCATGGCGAATGTGGCGGCGCCAAACAAAAGTGCGGAACTTGTAAGCAACGCAGTCAGACGTGAGTGCTTCATGAAGTGATTCCTTTCGGGGTTTGGTGAAGAATAGAACTGAACAGAAAATATTGACTGTGCAGTATAGCCCGCTTGCCGTGGCCAACTGCGTTTGACAAGACAATTAGGGTTGAGAAGCCTTGATGTTCAATGGAAGGCGAATCATTTCGCAACGATCGCTGTTTGATTGGCCGAACAAAAGCAACCCTTTGAATACAATTGGCTTGCCCAGCGCATTGTGCGGCTGAATTTCTATTGGAATGTTGAGCGATATTTTTCCTTCGGACACGGCCGCTTGAAATGGCCCGGCGGACTTGAGTGACGCGCCGGGCATGACATCGGGAATAAATTGCGCCGTAGTTGTGGCCATGCTTTTCGACGCGGCGCTGGAAGTGCTGCCAGAAATTGTGATGGTTTGATCTTTGGAATTGAACGTTGCCGTTGCGCCCACAGTGGGAAACGAGCGCCCAAGCCGCACGTCACCCGCCGCAGGAATTTCACCAGTTGCCGCCGCAAATTCCAAGTGCGCTCGACCAATTTCACAGTGATCTTTGCAAGTCATCCATGAAAGATCGAGCGAACACGCCGGCGCGGTGACGCCCGCTGGTCCCTGAATAGGCAAGAGCCATTCCCAGGAAGTGTCATAGATAAATTCCGTGTCGTCGACGGTTTTTAGAATGGAGGGCCGCGGAAAAATAGGCTCCGACAATGTCCATGCATCTTTGGCGCGCAGTTGCGCGAGTGGCGGCGCACCGCTTTCGCCAGGATTTTCCCAGTACATGTGCCAACCATTTGCAATTTCAAAACGCACAACCGCCGCGGTTTGGCCGTTGGCAAGTTTCACCCACCCCGCCGCTGTGGCCTTCACTGGAGTCTTGTCATTGACCACTTCAGCGGTTGCGGAGTTGAGCGCGGCCTCGGGCTTGAAACTTGGCGCTGCGGGAATTGTTTGTGTGGCTGCCACGGCGGGCTTGAAATTTAAAAAAACTTGAGAAGCGGCGCCAAGCATGCACACGGTCAACATTAGAAATCGAAAGCGAATGATCATTGAATGAAAGCATAGACATGCCGCGGCAAATTTTACACAACTTTCAAAGGGCACGAGAAGTGAAAATGTATTTTCGCAGTTGCCTAGCGCGCCAAATGCGGTGACAATGAAATCATGAGAACCCTTGCCACTGTTTGCATTGCGATTTTGGCGGCCACCGCGTGCACAAAAAGCACCAGCGATAAAAATATCACCTATGTGACGCCGTTTAAGGCGGTTGAACTTATGAATGATCCCGGCAGCATGCTCAAGCGCGCGCCCGTCAGCGTGTGGGTTGATCCGCGCAGTCCAGAAAAATACGCCGAGGGACATATTCCTGGCGCGATTAATTTGCCGTTCCCGCGCATGACGGCGGAGGCGGGTCTTGTGCTTGGCAAGTACGACCAGTTTGTTGTGTACGACACTTCATACGACGACACCATTGCCAAAGCGGCAAGCAAGCGCCTTATTGAACTTGACTTCAGCGATGTCTACACGCTTGAAGGCGGTCTGAAGGCGTGGACGCGCGATGGTAATCCGCTTGAAACTGGATTTCCTGCGCCGCCAAGCGCGCCAGCGAAAGCACCCGCTCCGCAATAATTTTTCATTCGCAGATGGTGCTTGCGCATTGCGTCATTTCACAATGACGCAATTGCAACTCAATTGAAAATGAGCGCCACTATCTGAAGTGAAAATCTGAAACACGGTCCACCCTATGCAGCGCTTGTGAATTTATTCCAAAGCGGCGGCGCCAGAAATAATTTCCGTGAGCTCGGTTGTAATGCGACCTTGACGCGCGCGGTTGTAACTGCGGTGCAAGGATTTCGCGATTCCAGAAGCGTTGTCTGTGGCGGCCTTCATGGCGATCATGCGCATGACATTTTCGCTGACGATGGCGTCAATGACGGCTTGGAACAAACTTATTTTCACGGCGCGCGGCAACAAATCGTTCAGCAATTCGCTGGCATTTGGACTGAATTCGTATAGCGACTCGCTGCTCTTGACGTCGCTCTTTGCGGCGGCGGGGACGCGCATTGGCAGCAATTGCATGGTCTCTGGAACCTGCTTGCTGTTGCTGACAAATTTCATGTAGACCACTCGGCACGCGTCGTATTGACCCGCGAGATACTCGCTCATCAAACGCTCAGCCAGTGGCTCCACCATTTCAAATGTTGGTCGATCACCAAATTGGTGCTTCTGTGCGACAGGAATTTTTTGAAACTTAAAAAACGCCGTCGCTTTTTTGCCGATGGTTTCAACAACGCTTTCGGCGTTGCGACTTTTGACGCCCTTCAAAGCGATGAGCGAAGTGCGCAGGACATGTCCGTTGTAGGCGCCGCACAATCCACGATCGCTTGCAATGACAAGAATGAGTTCTTTGCCGGCTGGCTTTGCAGGAGCAAGACAGAGCGGATGACTTTCATCACCAGCGCGCGCCGCGACTTCGGCAACCAACTCACGAATACGCTCCATATATGGCCGACTGGCTTTCGCGCGCGCAAGACTTGCGGTGAACTTCGCCGTGGCGATCATCTGCATCGTTTTGGTGATGCGTTGAATCGTTCGGACAGCGACCATTCGTTTTTTAATTTCGCGGATCTGCGCCATGGGGCAAGAAGTTTAGCGAATTTTTGGCGGCGGGCACGCGTGCGTTCGAGGCTAGGAAATCTTCATCGAGTCAAAGCCCAGGCGCATGCCGGATGGCAGAGTGGGGTCAAACTCGCCATGAAGAAGATCATGGGTCATATGCACGAAAATCGTTTGTTTTGCCGCAATTTTCTCGGCCGTTGCAATGGCCTGATCGCACGTGAAATGCGTCGGATGGGCGCGCGGGCGCAGCATGTCCAGAATGAGCGTGTTGATGCCCTCTAGAAACGGCCAACTCTCATTTGGAATGTGGTTCACGTCGGTGCAATAGGCGATGGGAAATAGTGGATCGGCATTCGGTGAATCAAAGCGCCAGCCAAGAATGGGCAGGCGGCCGTGCATCAACGTGAAGGCGGTGGCGGAAATTCCGTGCAAGTTCAGTTGCGTGCCGTGCTCCACGCGTTGTTGCGTGAGCGAGGCGACAAAGGAATCATTTTTATTCTCCTTGCGGAAAAAAATGTGGCGATAGACGCGCTCAAGTTGCTCCCATGTTTCATTGTCGGCGTACACCGGAATCGGCTGGCGCATCATGGCGTTATAGCGGCGCACTTCATCAAGGCCAAAGACGTGGTCGACATGTCCATGCGTGATCAAGATCGCGTCGCAGCGATCAATGCCCGCGCGCAAACTTTGCTCGCGGTGGTCGGGCGGAACATCGATCAAGATCACGCGCGGCTGGCCAGTGGCGTCAGTGAATTGCAACATGGCGCCTGTGCGCAAACGTTTATCACGCGGGTCGGTGCTTTGACATGTGGCGCAGCCGCAACCAATCACGGGCACGCCAGAACTTGTTCCAGTTCCAAGCAAGGTGAGCGCGGCGTTCAAATGATTCACAAGAGTTCGCGCCCCGAAATTTGTGGTGAACGCACAGTCATATGAACCGCGTCAAATTTTTTTGAGAAAACAACATCATGTGGCATGGCCAAAGTTTTTTGCGAAAACAACATCATGCGGAAGCGTGCTCAGATGTGTGTGGCGAAAGTTTTTCGAGCAAGTGCGCAACAACGGCCGCGGGATTGCTTGCGCCACAGACCGCGCCGCTGACGGCCACGCCGCGGCAACCCACGGCGGTCAATTGTTCAATGTTTTGCAGGGAAATTCCACCGATCGCAAGGTGCGGCACGTGCGGATAATGACGAATGAACTCCGCCACAAGCGCCACGCCACACGGTGCGCGATCGGGTTTCAATTGCGTGGCAAAGATGGCGCCCACACCGCACACATCCGCGCCTTCCGTCACAGCGGCTAATGCTTCGGCGGCGTTGTGCGTGCTGGCGCCAATGAGCAAATTCGTGCCAGCAAGTTTGCGCGCGGCACGAATGGACAAATCTCCAGTGCCCAAGTGAACGCCATCGGCGCCGCTGGCCAGCGCAATGTCAACGCGGTCATTCACGATCACTCGCGCGTTGGTGGGGCGCGCCACTTCCATAATTTTTTCAACGCGCGCGATCAAGTCGCGGTCGGACATATTTTTCTCGCGCACTTGAATCATGTCGGCGCCGCCATCAAGCGCACCGCGCAGCACATCCATCCATGGAAGTTTGCACAGCGACTCGGTCAGCAATACGCACACGCGTGGCTGAAAGCGCGCGGACGAACCAAACGCAAGAATGGCGTCGCGTTCCAAGTCGTACATGGCGTAGCGCATGGCGGCGATCTGTTGGGCGAATGCGCCATCAAGAATTTTTCCAACTTCCTCCAGCGTTCGCAGCGCCTCAATCACGCGCTTGCCAGCGGCCACCGCAACGGCGCGCACATCGCCGCGCTGAAATTCTTGAGGCGTGTGCGCATGTTGGCCCGCGTCGCCCGCCGCGTCGCGGTGCGCCTCCAACAATCCCGCGGGAAATCGATCAAATGCCGCGCGCAATTGGTGGCGCAACGCCTTGGCGCGCCGCAATAAATCCGCATGATCAAGCGAAAATCGAAGAACATCCTCCAACGTTCGCAAGCCTTCGCGCGCACGATTACCCGCGGCGTCAATGATTCGATGTTCACTTCGCATGGAGCAAGAGTACGCAATCCGCGAAGCAATTTCATGGTGAAGTTCATGTCCAAGGCGCTCGCTCTGAACACTGAGCGAACGCAATCTAAAAACAAATTGAATTTCACATGTGGCGCAATGCGCCGCCGCGCCCTATTGTTGGCGACATGTCCGACGCAGCAAACCGCCGAAGCTTTTTGCGCCACTCCCTTGTTGGGCTTGGCGCGTTCACGGCGCTGTCCTCGCAGGGAATCTCGCAAACTTTACGCGCGGCGAACAGTAGCGCCGCACCATCAACTCAACCCACAACTCAGAAGGAGCAACACATGCCATTCACACTTCCAAGTCTTCCGTATCCGGAGGCCGCGCTTGAGCCATCGATTGATTCACAGACCATGATCATTCATCGCACCAAGCACCATCAGGCATATGTCGACAATTTAAACAAGGCCCTTGAAGGGCAAGCCGATCTGCAAAATAAAACAATCGAGGAATTGTGTGCCTCGCTGCCATCATTGCCAGAAGCCATTCGTGGCGCGGTACGCAACAACGGCGGCGGACATTTCAACCACAGCATGTTCTGGCAAATCATGGCGCCAGCAGGCAGCGGCGGCGCGCCAAGCGCGGAATTGAGCGCGGCCATTACAAAAACTTTTGGCACCATGGAAGATTTCAAAGCCAAACTTGCCGACGGTGGCATGAAACGCTTCGGCAGTGGTTGGTCTTGGCTGATTGTCAAACCAGGCGGAGCGCTTGAAGTGGTCAGCACCGCGAATCAGGACAATCCGCTAATGAAGGGAACCATTGACACGCTTGGCACGCCCATTCTTGGCGTGGATGTGTGGGAGCACGCGTACTACTTGAAGTACCAGAATCGCCGCGCCGATTACTTGAAGAGTTGGTGGGACGTGGTGAATTGGAACGAAGTGAACAAGCGTTTCGCCGCGGCAAAGTGAGCTGATTCAGTCAAACCAAACGCGCGGATTGAAATTATTTTCACTCCGCGCGTTTTTATTTTTTGCGCGCTGTGGCTGCGTTCCCCGCTTCTTGGTGAGTCAAACGTTGCACAAGACAATTGGCTTTATACATCGCGAAATGAACGACACTTGAAGATTGTCGCACGTCAATTTTGAAATCACTTCACAAGCGGCGCGCGTGGCGCAAGTCCATCCACCATGGCTTCAAAATCTTTTCGAGCGGCTTCCACGGTGCTCTCTGGACCGACCATGCGAATGTAAATAGTTTCTTGCGGCAACTCGATGGCGGCGGCGAGTTGCTCGGAATTATTTTGCGACTCGCCCATGCCCATGCCCTTCCACGCGCCCTTGAAGTCAACGCGCGTCACGGATGCTCCAGCCACCACGCGCTGTGAACGAGTTGGTTCCGCTGGACTGCCGTCAGCATTTTGAAATTGATTTTTCCAGCGGCCAATGTTGGCGTCCACACTGCCGCCATCGCCCAACTTGAACACGCTCACAATGAGGTCCGCGCATGGCGCAACTTTTCCCGGACCAGGGTTACACACTTGATATTGCAAAGTGCGAAACTGCATTGACGGCTTCACCCAGGTCCAGGCCGCGGGCTTGGGCAGCGTGATTGACGGCAATTCAATCAACGACGAATTTGAAGTGGCGCTACTTGTCAACGGATTCACGGAGGGGACGGCCGCGGGCATTGTTGAAGCAATCGCATTTGAGTTGGCGGATGATGTGACATTTGAGTTCGCTGATGAAATTGCATTGGTCCCCACGGCGGTTGGCGCAGAAACTGCACCCGCGTTCGACGTGGTTTGAACAGGAAACGCCGCTGGAAGCTTGGGTTTTGGCGCGTCGTCGGCGCAGGACACGAGCGCTCCAAAGAATAATCCCGCCAACAGTCCATTGCACACGATTGAAAGTTGATTGCGCATATCTACGATACTAGCGATGCCACGCACACGGATCACCGCGAAAACAATTTGGACAGGCGATGCAACGCGCCCATTTGCAAAGTCAATCACCATGGATGGCGGAAAGATTGTGGCCATTGATGACGCAAGCGCGGTCGACCACGAAATGGATGGCGGAGAATTTGTCTGTCCCGCGTTTATTGACTCGCATGTGCATTTGCTGCTTGGCGGCCGCGCGCTTTCACAGGCACATCTGGCTGGCGTTTCATCGCGTGAAGAATTTGAGAGCGTGATTCGCGCCAAGCATGAGTCACTGCCCAATGATGTTTGGCTTGAAGCGAGCGGTTGGGACCAGGGCAATTGGCAGGCGTCTTCACAGAACACCACCGCGACGAACGCGCGGAAAATTTCCGGGGACGGCATGCCCGATCACACTTGGCTAGCAAGTTGCGGCAACCGCCCCGCTATTGCGTGGCGCATGGATCAACATGTGTGCGTGGTCAATCGCGCCGCGCTGAACATCATTGCGCAGCGCCACGATCTTTCGCGCGATCCTGTTGGCGGAACAATTGCGCGCGACGCTGCAGGCAACCCAACTGGATTGCTGTTGGAACAAGCCGCATGGAAACTGGCCATTCCTTGCGTTCCAGAGCCAAATTCAGCCGCTTTGCGTCAAGCGGCGCACGCCGCCGCGCGCCACTTGCACGCGCATGGAATTGCCACCGTGGGCAGCATGGAATATTCGCGCGACCTTATTTCAACGTTGTCGCCGCTGCGCCATGAATTGAACGTGCGTATTCGCGCAACCATTCTTGACCGCGAGTGGCCCGTGGATTGGAGTCTGGGTCAATGCGTCGCCGCCGACGACGCACTGCGCATTATTGGTTTTAAAAGTTTCATCGATGGCACGCTTGGTTCGCGCACTGCGCGCATGCTTGAACCATATTGCGACGCGCCCGACAACTGCGGCATGTTTGTTGAACTAGCAGAGTCAGGAAAACTTTCCGACTGGTTACGCGAAGGACTTTCGCGTGGCTGGAGCATGTCCATGCACGCCATTGGAGACGCGGCCTTGCGCGCCGCGCTTGATGCCGCCGACGCCGCGGAATCATTGAGCGCTACGAATGTCCGTGCGAATGAAATGTATGTCGATGCACCATCGCACAACGAGGAAAAAATATCCGCCCCCAACTCCACCCGCAGCAACCCAGCGCGCGAATCACTGCGCATTGAACACGGCCAAACCGCGCACGCCAGCGACGTTGCGCGCTGCAAGGAACGTTGGTTGAGCATGCAACCCCTGCACAAATATTTTGACGCTGGCCCCGCCCTTCCCCGACTAGGAGCCGCGCGCATGGATCGCTTCTTTTCTTTCAAACAATTCCACGAAGCCGGCGCGCGACTTGCCTTTGGCAGCGACTGGCCCATTGTGGAACCAGACTGTTTGCAAGCCATGCAAACCGCCATTACTGGCGCAACTTCCGGCGGCGCCATCACTCGACCTGACGCCTCAATTACAGGGGAAATTGCCTTGAAAGCATTCACCTGCAACGCCGCGCAATGCCTGCGCGCCAGCGACACATGCGGCACCCTGAAAGTTGGACACGCCGCCGATGTTGTGTCGCTTGACCGCAATCCACTCACTATGGATTGGTCCAAGCACAAGCCAAACATCCGCTTCACTTGCGTTGCCGGACTCAACACATCTGCCGCGCGTTGACTTGCCGTTGCGACTTACGCGGGCAACGCTGTTTCAACACAAAGCGTAAACAAACGCAATGTTGCACTGACCAAATCGCGTTGGCGATAGCGCGCCAAAATTAAATTCAACGCGCCAACAAAAATGCGAAACATCTTCTACTCTTGCACAATGCAAAGTGGTTGGTGGGTCCATGATCTTTACGAAAGCAGCCCCGTGCTTCTGGCCAGCTGGGTGTTCTGGGTTTTGCTCAGCATTATGTTGCATGAACTTGCCCACGGCTGGGCCGCCATTTGGCAAGGCGACAACACGCCGCGCTATTTGGACCGCATGAATCTGAATCCACTGACGCACATGGGTGGGACCTCATTGATCTTTTTCGCGCTCACCGGTTGTGCGTGGGGCATGATGCCGGTTGATCCAACCCGCTTTCGATGGGGCCGCCGCGGCGAGGCGGCCGTTGCGTTCGCCGGACCGCTGATGAACATTGTGCTTGCGTTGATCTCGTTGACCGCGCTTGGAATTTGGCTGGCGCGTGGACCCGTGAACAAACCCATCTACGAAAATCTGCAAATCTTTTTATACGCGGGCGGCTGGCTGAATTTTTTCCTGGCCGCATTCAATTTATTGCCTGCGCCACCACTGGACGGCTCGCGCATTCTCGCCGGCCTTTCACGTCCCGCCCGCGAAATTATCGAAAGCCCGCCTGTGATGCAATTTGGCTGGATAGCCATCTTCGCGCTTAGCATGCTGGGCTTCTTCGCGCCCATCGAACGCTTCTGCCGCTTGATTTCCATTGAGTACGCCCAGCGCATCGCCACTATTTTTGGGGGCTAACGGCTGACTTTTCAACATTTTGCGCCCCTCCGCCAAGAAATTTCATCAAGCCGTTGGCGTGAAATGAAACTTTGGTTACACTCGTCGATTCGCACCTGCCCACCGTTATGGCGGCACGGCGAGCTGAAAAGCCCGCCCCACCGACATACGGAACTGACAAGTTGATCGCTGATCAACTGGTTCCGAGGAGGCGGCTGATGGAGAACTCACGTGGTCGTATTACGTTTCAAGCGTTTCGGAAGAATTCATCGTCCAACATATCGATTGTGCGCCGCTGACAAGCGCTGCCCTCGCAACGGAACGGTGATTGAGGAACTCGGCTGGTTCGATCCAGCCGGCCCTGAAGGCAAACAATTTGAATTCAACATGGAGCGCGTGGCGCATTGGTTCAAGATGGGCGCGCAGCCATCTCAAACCGCAGCCAACATGATCAAGAAAGCTGGCGGAACAATTCCGGCGGCCGCGATCAAGGCGCTCTCCGTGCGCAGCAAAGTTTCGAAACATCCAAAGCCAGCCGTGGTTGCAACACCAGCGGCTGCCGCAGAGGAGACCCCGAAGGGCGAGTAACGCCTTTCGAGGAACACGGAGGTGCGCATTGACCTCCTCACCATTTTCCCGGAGATGATGGCAACGCCTTTGGCGACCAGCATTCCCGGCCGAGCGGCGAGTTGCGGCGCGATGGAATGTCATGTGCACGACATTCGCGCGTGGAGCAACTCACCCCACCGCAAGGTGGATGACCGACCCTTCGGGGGCGGGCCCGGAATGGTGTTCATGTGTGACCCCCTCGTCGACGCGGTCGAGGCGGTTGAAAAATTAGACTCACGAGCAGCGTGCCGCGTGCTGCTCACGCCGCAGGGTGAACCCCTTCGGCAATCTCGCGTGGAATGGCTTGCCAAACAGCCGCGTTTGCTGCTGATTGCGGGCCACTACGAGGGAATTGATGAGCGGGCGATTGAAGAGCTTCGTCCGCTCGAACTGAGTGTCGGCGACTTCACAGTGTCTGGCGGCGAGCTGCCCGCACTGTTGGTGGTCGACGCGGTGTCCAGACTTCTTCCAGGAGTTCTTGGGCATGAATGTTCGGCCGCGCAAGACTCCTTCAGTCTTCGCGACGAACACGGCAATCCTCTTTTGGATTGCCCTCACTTCACCCGACCGCGCTCGTGGCGCGGCAGGGATGTTCCCGAGATCTTGCTCTCGGGCGACCACGCGGCAATCGCGGCGTGGCGGTTGGAACAATCGGTCAGTCGCACGCGTGTGCGTCGGCCAGATTTATTTGGAAGCGCCACCCCTGAGTCGTAAGAACTCAAGTGGAAAGTGTTGAACGGCGGATTTGCGAAAGCAAAAGCTGAACAACCAAACGGATCCGTCCTGGATCCAGATTGAGACTGGTCATGAATCGTCAATTGTTAATCGAACAACTTCTCTCTCCGCAACTGAAGGCCGGCAAAGATTTGCCAACATGCAGCGTCGGTGACACCATCGATGTGCATTACAAGATCGTCGAAGGCGACAAGGAGCGCGTGCAGGTTTTCCAAGGCGTGTTGATCGCCGAGAAGGGTCGTGGCGTGAACCACACCATTACCGTGCGCCGCATTGTTGCCAACGAAGGCGTGGAAAGAATTTTCCCGCTGCATTCGCCGCGCATCGCAAAGATTGATGTGATCCGTCGTGGCGATGCCCGACGCGCCAAGCTGTACTTCTTGCGTGAACGCACCGGCAAGAGCCGTCGTTTGCGTGATCAACGCCGCGGTCTCAAGGGCTTGGAAGCCGCCTTGCAAGCCACGGACACGACACCGCAACCAGCGGCGGAGTAAGCCTTTTTCATTGATTTTGAACAATCGCCCCAAGCAACCCTTGGGGCGATTTTTATTTTTAATTCAAAGGTTGCGCGCTGCGAAACATGCGCGCGGCGATCACACCACCTCAACTAGAAGCACGCTCAAAAGAAATTGAAGGATCATGATGTGACATGCTCCATTACGACGGTGGAAGTTCTCGAATGTAGATATTGGCGAACTCAATCGGCGCGCCGTGATGTTGCAGAGCGATCGGACCGTCCGCGGGCACGCCGGGAAGACGAGCGTTGTCCAGCACTGTTTTTCCGTTGAGCACCACGGTCAAACGATCGCCTTGCATTTTAATTTTCATGCGGTTCCATTTGCCTGGCGGAGCGTCCGCATTTTCAGACGGCGTCACACCCGCGCGCACTTGGGCAGTTTGCGAAGGATCGGTTCGATATCCATACACCTCACCGCTTCCAACCGGCCACGACCAAATATTCACTTGGCTTTTGTCATTGCCGCGTAGAAAAATTCCGCTGTCACCAAACTCGTCAATCTCCACCGTCTCTGGTTTTCCATCGGCGCCCACGGGAGTGGTTCCATCTTTGCGCACCACGGGCACCTTGGCTTTGTGCGAAGTGCCACTCCAACGCCAATCCGCGATCAATTCAAAATTGGCGTAACTTTTCAGGCTCCACAACGTTTCGCCGCGGCCGTCATAGGTCAACTTCCAATCATCCACCTTCCAGTGACCGGCAAGGTCCGCCTGCTCGCGCCAACCTTGAAGCGAACCCGTAAAAATGCTTCTAAAACCCTGGTCTTCCATGCATTTTGCGTCCGGCGCAAGCGGCTCGCCCGCGGGCAATTCTTGAATGCGGATATTGCGAAAGTGAACGGGCGACCCTTCGCTCTCCAGACAAATAAATCCTTCGCGCGGATTCACATCAAAGGCGCCGCTGACTTCTTTTCCATTAATGGCCAACTTGATGGTGCCGTCAATCGCCGTCACGCGATAGTGATTCCATTCGCCCGCGCCCTTGGTGCGATTCTCACTTGGCAAACAACGCGCCCACCCCGCGGGGTGCGGTCGATCCGGCTTCATGGTTGCGCCGTGGATGGAAAAAATATCGCCCTGACTTGTGTACATCAACTTGCCGTCTTCGTGGTATTCGTCGCCCAACATAATTTGCACTTCAACACTGCGCGTAAATGGCTGACCCTTGGCCGTGATGGGGTCGCTCCAAATAAACAAGCCCGCGTTGCCGGTTGGACTTTCATGCATCCACTCAAGTTCCAAAACAAAATTGCGATAGGACTTTTCAGTTCGCAACACGCCGGTGGGAACGCCGGTGCAAAAGATTTCGCCGTTCTTGGCGCTCCATGTGGTTGGACTTGTGTTGACATTCACCCAACCCGATAAATCTTTTCCATTAAAGAGCGGCGTGAAACTATCGGCGGTCATCACCTTGACCGTCTTGGCTTGATCTGCCTGAGCGGCCAGCGTCACAGCGGAGAACATCTGCGCCGCATCAGCAGAAATGGCGCAAGTGCGAGCACTCGCCGGCGCGACATGTCCAAATGCAACAAGCGAAGCAACAAGTCCAAACGCGGCAAAATGGTGTGTTTGCATGTGTGCAATCTAACTTGCCACGCGTTCTGTGTGCGGGCGCAAGCCGCGAAGGCATGGCCATTTCAAATACATGATTGAGGCGCTTGGAATGAGATTGAAATAGCGTGAAATGAAATCATGCGCGCCAGCGCGCAGTGCTTACTATGTCGGCGTGAATATCCATGTCCTCCATGATTGCCGCGTGCTTGCCAATTTGACTGGGCAAACGCAATTGCCCTGCGACGGAATTGTCTCCCGCCTTGGTCAAGCCAATGACATCGCTGCGGCATGGATTGATGGCAACCCACTGAGCGAGAACTTTGTCGCAGATGTTGATCAAGTTTCATCGCGCCTTCTGATGTACAGCGGCACGCTTTCAAGCAGCCTGTTTGGCGAGGACCCGCGCACTTGGCTCAAGCCTGGCCGCGTCGCGCTGGACGCGTTCGCCGATCGCGTTCTTCCCACGCTGCAAAATGCAAATCGCACAATTTGTTTTCGCCTGCACGCGCGCCATGTCCTAAGCGATCCGCAAGGGGCGCTTCGATTTATGTTGGATCATGCGCAACAGCCATTTGAAATTGCGCTCGGTCCCGCCGACATGATCACGCCCGACATGGTTGGAACCATTGACGATCACTTGCGCCGAATGTTTGAATCGTTGGCGCCGCGCGCCGCAATGGTTTTTTTAAACGACATACGCCTAAACGCCGCCGGCCAAGCGCGCAGCGTGGCGCTGGGTGATGGAATATTGCCTCAAGAACTTGTCCTGTCATTAATTCGTGAGCATGTGCCGGCAAACACCCCTGTTGTTTTGCCGCCGCACAAGTTGGAACAGCAGCTGAAATGGCTGCGATTTGAGCACAACCAAGCCGTTTCCAAGTAAGGCCCGAAGGCTGCTCAATGGTGTCATCCACCACTGATTCATTCACGGTTTCCACTTGCACAACCCGTCACATAAACGCTTGGCTTAGGGCTTCCAAACCAAAAATTTGCGCGCGCCACACAAATTCCAAAGACATTTCATTGGACTCCCGCCATTTGAGAGTTACTATATAAATGCAATGCCCACAAGGATACGGGTGTTCGGAGGTACGTCAGGATGACATCGCACGCATCAACTCTTGATGCCCGCGTCTTGGTGCTGAATCGGCTCTATGGTGCGATACGCATCATCGATGCCGCTCGCGCTTTCTCTCTTCTATTTCGTGAACTGGCCGAGGTCATCAATGTTGAGGATGGCTCGTATATGAATTACACCTTCAACACGTGGAGTGAGGTCTCCGTGTTGCAGCGCGAGTACGAGTGCGAGCAACACGACTGGGTGCACACGTCGCGCTTGGTGATTGCGGTGCCAAAAATTATCCGCTTGTTCCGCTACGACCGCTTTCCAAAACAGCAAGTGAAATTAAATCGCCGCAACATTTACGCGCGCGATGAAAGCCGCTGCCAATATTGCGGCAGACATTTTTCCACCAAGGAACTCACGCTTGACCATGTCAAGCCGCGTGTGCAAGGCGGAGAGAATTCGTGGGAAAATTTGGTGTGCGCCTGCGTGAAATGCAACGCGCGCAAAGGCGGTCGAACTCCCATTCAATCTGGAATGAAGCTTATTCGTGCGCCATTTCGCCCAAAACGAAATCCAGCCATCGCGCTGCGTTTGGGCAGTCCCAAGTATCAAAGCTGGAAAGCGTTCTTGGATGACGCCTATTGGTCGATTGAATTGACCTGAATATTCCATTGGTACTCACGCCAAGGCGCCCGCAGGACAAGCATCGTCAGTCACGCATTGATGGTGATTGTGTTTTGCAAAACCCCGCGCTTGAAATCACATCTGAAATAGAATCACGTTCAGCGCAAGCACCGTTGCGTTCTGAATTCCGTGCGCGATCATTCCAGGAAATACGCTGCCGCTCCACTCGCGCGTGATGCAGAACGCGCACGCCAATCCCGCCAGAGCTGGCGCCACAAACGCGCCTTGCGGATGAATGCCCGCGAAGATTGTTCCGCTGATCACCATTGAAAAAATCATCGAGGCCACCACGCCCCACTTGTTTGTGCCTTGGCGAAGATGTCCGTAGAGCACGCCGCGAAAAATAATCTCCTCCGTGATGGGCGCGGCCACGCACGCCAATGCGAAGAGCATGAATAATTCCATGGGATTGGCTTTGTCAATGAGTTCCTGAATTGGGTGCGTGGGATTTCCTAGGTTGGGCACATTGAAGAACCAACCCATGCCCAGGCCAATCAAAAGACCCAAGCCCATCAGCGGTAGCGCCGTCACGTAGGAAATGGCGGCCTTCCACAGCAACTGAAAAAACCCTTGATTCCAGCGCAAACCGATCAGATCCATGAGTGCGCCCATTGAAAGTCCGCGCCACCGCGCCCATGCAAGCGCGCCTAAGGCCGCGAACATGAGTGCGCCTGACAGCACCAAACGCCAGGGAGATTCTGGGTCCACCGGCACCAACATGGCGGCGAATTGCAATCCTAAGAACAAGACAAACCATGCCACAAAGGTTTCGCCAAGAATGAGCGATGTGTTGGCGCGAGATGTGATTGCGGAACCAATTTTGCGCGTCAGCCCCATCACGATCAGCGTGATCAACGCGGCGATACCGCATGCGCCAAATCCCATGAACCAGATGGCGGCGAAACCCAACACCAACATGAACTTCAAGTCGCTTTCTTGCAACTCGCTCAACGCGTGTTCGTCGGCAGAAATTTTTGCCTGCGCAAATGTTCCAAACCATCCAAGTCGCTGCTGCAACAATTCAAATTGCTCCTGAGTTGGCGGCGCAGCCAATGTGGAACTGGACTCAGTAGCACTTGATTGATGTGCACTTGCGTCCGATGCAGGCCATGCGTTCACGACGGCGCTTGTGGCATTGAGCAGCGCCGCATCGCTCGCTTTATCATTCGCTTTGTCATCCGAGTCGCCACTGTCACTATCAAAACCCTTCGCCGCCAAATCAATTTGTTCGCCGGCCTCGGCTTTCATTCCAAAGTTGACCATGACAATTGCGCTGGCAAGTTGATCCAATGGCGCGTCGCCTAAAACCAAATCCTGCTCCGAAGTTGCGCCAGCCGGCGCGGCCATGGAGCGCGCCACCACCAACAATCGCCCGCGCAACTCCGTGCTGGAAGAAACATGCTCCTCTTGAAACGGCTCGCTCTCCGCTTCAGTTGCTTCGGTATCTGGCTTCATGGCATGCGCTTCATCAGCTCCAGCCAACTCGCTCTCTTTATGCATGAGTCCCAGGTCAATTTCCGTGTTTTTAGGATTCGCCCTATGCGGCACATAAATCGACACCCCAGCAACCCCAAGAATCAGGACCCAAATGGCTACGGCGTGTAGAAATCGCTGCATTCCAGCACAATAGCGGGTTTGAGCGCGCCGCGAACTCGTTGCAGGCGGCTAAACAAGCCCGCCTGGGTCGCAAAGATCCAAGAATCCACCGCCAAAAAACTGCCCCGCCGCTTGACAGAAACAGCAAAGTTTCTATCCTCCTCGACCCGGCATATTCGCCGGAAACAAATCAAATGCCACGCCAAACCACATTTATCAAGCCAGGTACGACCAAACTTTCTTGGAGGCATGTCGATGCAACCAAAATGGTTCTGGGTCGACTCGCCACTGAAGTCGCAACCGTTTTAATGGGCAAGCATTTGCCCAACTACACACCCAATGTTGATTGCGGCGAGGGTGTGATTGTGACCAACGCATCAAATGTGGCCATCACTGGTCGCAAGTTGGATCTCAAGACCATTCGTCGATGGAGCGGATATCCAGGTGGACTTCGCGTGCGCAATTACCGCACTGTTTTGGCTGATGATCCGACAACTCTTGTTCAAGAAGCAATCATTCGTATGTTGCCACGCGGACGCTTGGGTCGCAAAATGCGAACCCGTCTTCGAATTTTCGCTGGCGCGGAGCACACCTTCGCCGCTCAGCAACCAACTAAGCTCGTCATCAAGTCACGAAAGGCTCCAGCGAGTCGCTGAGATTTCACATGAGAACCCAAGATAAATATTCAGATCGAAACCGCGACCGCAACCAAGATGGCGAAGAGATGGATTTCGCCCCAGTCGCCGTTGTGAAAGCGCCACCTGCTCCACGCCCGCTTCGCGCGCAAGAGCCAGCTGACAAGTTTGGTTGGTGGTGGGCCACTGGTCGCCGCAAGACTTCAATCGCTCGCCTTCGCATTAAGCCAGGCAAGGGTGAATTCAAGGTGAATGAGCGTGAATTTGATCAGTTCTTCGTTGAAGAGCGCGATCGAAAGAACATTCTTGCCGTGATTGAAAAGACCGGCATCAAGGGTCAAATTGATATTCGCGCCACATGCAATGGTGGCGGCGTCACTGGTCAGACTGGCGCAGTTTTACTTGCGCTTGCTCGAGCCGTGATGGCCTACGACCCGACTTTGGAAACCGTGCTCCGTGACAACAACTTCTTGACCCGTGACGCCCGCAAGGTTGAACGCAAGAAGTACGGTCAATCAGGCGCCCGTCGTCGTTTCCAATTCAGCAAGCGTTGATTTCTTTGTCTGCGCGTTTGTGCGAACTGCATTCATGCGGTGGCTTTGTTGCATGGGCGTTGCGCACGCACTCTCGTGAACGCGTGGGCTTTGTTTTCTTTGCGCATGTGCCACGCGACAGGTCGTGCGCTAACTGACAATTTTTGCGCGCACTTCACTACGCGCTAGTTCGAACAAGTTTTCGAAACATGTCCGCGGCCATGATCGCTGCGCGCCGAGGATGAATGCCAAGCAATTTCGCGGCGTCATTCATGGTGTGCGGCGTTTCACCTTTCCATCCATAGCGCAGAGAAAGCAGATCGCCGCCAATGGAAGGCGGCGCTTTCGCCTGCGACAAATCATCCCGCAGTGGGGCCACGCACAACCAAGGAACGCATTGAGATTGCAACGCGGGCGACAATTCAACGCGCTCGTCTGGCGCGGGTCGGGCGCGAGATTTCCAATGTTTCACCGCTGTTTTCTCGGCAAAGGCGGCGGCCAATGAACCCAACCGAATCGCTCGATCAGTCGCTGGATTTTGCATGCATTGATCAAGAATTGCGCTAACGCTCTCCAGCGCAATTTCAATGGCTTGGCACATGCGCGCGTTGTGAAGTGAAACCAGCGGCTCACCTGCCATCGCTTGAAGACGGCCAAGCGCTTCGCCAACCGAACGCTGTACAAGAGTCAGACGAATTCGCGCCGCCCACCGCAAGGCGGTTTCGCAGCGATCAAGATCTATCCACAGACTTTCAGTGTTGCTGATTGGGGACGCTTTGGTTGCCACAAGTTTTCGGCTGGACTTTTTATTTGAAACCGTTTTTGTTGGCGTGCCCGCGTTGAACATCACCTGCTCGGCTTGCCACAAAAGAAATCGCAGTGCGGTCAGTTGCATGCCGTCGATGGCAACCATGTTTTTGCGCGCTTGCGACACAGGCGCGAAGGCCGCAAGAAAATCTCGCGGTTGCGTGGGCCACGCTCCATGCGCCAAATGTTGGCGA
>CAIUGT010000129.1 GCA_903898755.1 uncultured bacterium
AAAAACAAAAGTCAATACGCAACACAAAACATTTCAAGCAATTGACACGACTTCCCCTACGGGGAAGAATTTTTTTATTTTTTTAAGATTTATCCGCGCCGCAAAAAATTGAACTAGCCGCAATTTTAAAATCTCGCGAATTTTCTCAGAATAAGTGTCACCTTTTTTCTACGCCCGCGTTGAGTCGCCACAAATAAATTTCGCACATTCTTTCAGAATTAGTGTCACACTTTCTCCGCGCCACTTTCGCAACTACGTTCCCACAGTGTCCGCCACCACATTGCGGTTAGCGTCCACCGCACTCATAAACTCCACTTGGCCGCTCTTGACGTTGTACATGGCGCCAGCAACTTCAATCTGACCCGCGTCAATCATGTCACGCAGCGTGGGGCTGCCTTGGCGAATAGCCAGCATGACATTGCGAACGTTGATCGCTGCTACGCGGTCCACAAAGGCGCTATTACTTCCGTCACGATTTTGCATGGTCGTCGTCTCCATGTGCACGGCTTTACTAATTGGCTCCACCAAATATGGAAGATTGGTTAAGCCCGTCGCCTGCACGGTGTCTAGGTTCTTACCCACAATGTCGCACGTGGCTTTCACCGCGCCGCAACTGGTGTGGCCCAGCACCAAAATTAATTTGGCACCCGCCACTTTGCAGGCAAATTCCATGCTTCCCAGCACTTTGCGCGACAACACATTGCCCGCCAAACGCACGCTAAAGATGTCGCCAAGACCTAAATCAAACAGGATCTCAGCGGGTGAACGCGAGTCAATGCAACTCAGCACCACGGCCATAGGGTGTTGTCCATCGCTGGTGGCGTCCACTTGACGAACCAAGTCGCGTTGCAGGCGCCGTCCAGAAGCGAAGCGATCGTTGCCCTCTTTCAACACTTGCAGCACACGCGCTGGAGTAAGTTTGTCTTGTACTTCACGCGTGGTCACGTCCACATATTGCACGCGGTCTGCAAGTTGATATTGATTCTTGAACCCAATCAAACTCACAATAACTCCGCGCGTCGGTCCACTCTCATCGCGGAAGTTTTGAATCAGTCCATATATATCTGGATCAATATAATCCGTTGTGCGCGCATCAATGACCACTTGGTCGCCATGGCCAAAGCTGGTCAGCGTGCGCATAAGCGCCGCGCGATTTAAAAAACTCACTTGATTGGCCAGCTCCACGCGGTTCACAATACCGCTGACATGCTCCTCTTTAATAATGGTCATGCCGCGGCGAAAATTGCTGTTCAGCACAAACATCAAGCTGACCGCAAGACCAATGATGACGCCCATCAGCAAATCCGTGAACACAATGGCAAGTACCGTGATGGCAAACGGAATAAATTGCGTACTCCCGCCTTTGGCCATTTGCACGAACAACTTTGGACTTGCCAGTTTAAATCCCGTGGCCACCAGAATGGCCGCCAGTGCTGCAAGCGGAATATGGTTGAGCAACGTGGGAATAAAAAACACGCACACTGTCAGCAATACGCCATGGGTAATGCAAGAAAGCCGCGTACGCCCGCCAGCGCCAGCATTGACGGAACTGCGCACAATTACGGATGTCATTGGCATTCCGCCAATTAATCCCGCCGCCACGTTGCCCACGCCTTGCGCAAAAAGCTCGCGATTGGGCGGCGAAACGCGCTTTTGTGGATCAAGTTTGTCGGTGGCCTCCAAGTTTAAAAGTGTTTCAAGCGACGCCACTATTGCCAACGTGATGGCCGCGGTGTAAATCTTTGGATTGTTCCACTGGCTCCAATCGGGCATGCTGAAAATAGTGTTCCAGCCTTGTCCATTGACGCCCACAATGGGCACCTCCACCAAGTGACTCTCCTCAATGATCCAACTTGAGCCACTCACGCGCAGCAGCTCGCTAATGGCAACGCCAAGCAGCACCGCGGCAAGGGGGGCGGGAAATAAACTTTTCTTCAGCCGACTTTTTTCCCAAACCAACAGCAGCGCAATGCAAGACAGTCCAACCAAAGCCGCGCCTGGAAGAAACGCGCGCAACGCCGTAGTAATTGCACTGAATGTGTTTTTGCCGTCGTCCTGCGCGAAAGACATTTCGCCTTCGTAATCAGCGTCGTGGCCCACAAGATGCGGCAGCTGTTTCAAAATAAGAATGACACCAATGGCCGCCAGCAGTCCGCGGATCACGTTGGTTGGAAAATAGTTTGCCAACACGCCCGCCCGCAGCGCGCCCAAACCAATTTGCAAGATGCCGCTGATGGCCACCGCCAACAAGAATGCCTGATAGGAACCCAGCACTTGAATTTGTGAAAGCACAATGGCGGCAAGTCCAGCCGCTGGACCAGACACGCTTATGTGCGATCCACTGAGCAGGCCAACCACAATGCCGCCAAGGATTCCAGAAATAATTCCAGCGATCACAGGCGCGCCGGATGCGTGCGCAATGCCCAGACACAACGGCAGCGCCACAAGAAACACAACCGTTCCAGCGATTAGGTCTTTACCAATGGATTGCCTGCGGGATAGTTGTGGTGCGGGTACAGCGTCTGAAGCGATGGTCATGTGCTCTTTCTTTGGGTTCGGGTTCTGTGGGGACTCAGGTGAGTGGTGCACCACTATGTCTATTTCAGAAAAAGGTTCTGAAATATAGTATGCATTCTCAAATTATATAAAAAGCCAGTTTTGGGTTCAATTTCAAGCATAGAACATGCCAGCCAATGCCTTGCAACTGTTTGGCGGAAGGATTTCGTACCTGAACAGTACTCAATTTTTCCGGCAAATCACAACTGCCTGCTGTTTTTCTGGAAGATGACTGAAAATAATTTACGGCAGGCGCATTCCTGTAAACACGGCGTCAATGAGCGACGTGCCAGTGGAACTATCAGTGTCCTCGCTCATTTCCCAGAACATGGCGCCACCAAGCGATTGTTGATTTACAAAGTTCATCTTCACGCCCATGGATTGCGCATCGTCATAGGTAATAAATTTCTTCGCGCTGGCCGAGTACAAGTAGGGCACTTGCGCCGTGGCATTCCAGAAGCGCGTGTAACCACCTGCGCCGCTGTACACGCCGTTGGAGTAAGCAAGCACGCCGCTTGAAAACAGGGAGTTGTAAGGAAACTCCGTCTCGCCCAAGCCAGGTGAAGTTGCCTCCGTACCCGATTGCCCCAAACCAGTTCCGCTTGCGCCCGCTGCAACATTGTTCCAGCCGCGTCCATAGAAAGGCACGCCCAAAACAAGTTGCGAAGCAGGCACGCCGCCTTTGCCGTTCAAACCAGTCAAGTACACATCCGTGGCACCAGCGACAGACCACTTCGCCGAACTTGGATTTGGATCCACATTCACCATTGGCGCGTTCAATCCAGTGGTTGAGTCCCAGCCGCCGTGAAAGTCGTACGTCATGACATTGATCCAATCCACAATTGCCGCGATCTTCTTTGGATCCATGTTGGCGATGTTGCCGTCGCCCGCTGGACCCGCAATGGACAAGTAATATTTTTTACCGTCAATCAAAGTCTGCTTGTTCAACTCGTCACGCAACGCGCGCAGCAGCAACAAATAGTTGTCGCCGTCGGTGGCCACGTCGCCAATTCCATTTTGCTCAAGGCCGCCGCCGCCGGGATATTCCCAGTCAATGTCAATGCCATCAAAGCCGTAGCGCTTCACAACATACACCGCGCTCTTGGCAAAGTCCGCGCGTTTCTGCGCGTCGCGGGCAATGCTGAAGAACGGCGTGGACAACGTCCAGCCACCAATCGAAATCATGGTGCGAAGTTTGGTGTTTGCCGCCTTTAATGTTTGCAATTGCGCAAAGTTGCTGCCCGCGTTGTACGCAGGCGACATGGTCAACGCCGCCGACGCGCTTGCCGCGCCAGCATCGGCCCACTCATCAAACAGTCCAACACCAGCGGTTAGCGTTGTGCCCGCAGGTTGCTGCAAGTACGCCGCGTAATTGGTGTACGTCCAGCCGCGATAGCTCGACACAGTTCTGTTCCACGCCGAAGGCATGGTTCGATCAAGTGGAATTAAGAACGCGTAATTAATCACATTCACTCGGTCGCCGCGCACCTTGGTCACGGGGAAATTCTTTTGATAGATGCCCCAGTTTGGGTAGTAGCCAACAATCTTGCGCTGCTCCACCGTAGGCATTTTCTCGTAGCCAACAGGATCGGTGTTTGGAATTTCGCATGGACCAAAAGACAAAAGCACAATGGACATGTCGCCGCTGTCGGTCAGGCCGCTGCTATCAAAGTCATATGCGGATGGTTCGCCCCAATACAAAAGCAGCAAGCTCACATCCGCGGTGTCAACAATGTTGTCGCCGTTGAGGTCGCCAACACATTGCGATGGCTGCGCGACGGTCAGCGCAAGCGCCGCCGAAGCAGTGCCCGCGGAATTTGTTGCGCTCATTGAAATGTTTGTCACGACGGCGGTGGTTGGTGTTCCAGAAATCAAGCCCGTTGTGGTGTTCACAGCAAGGCCCGCGGGCAAACCTGTTGCGCCAAAAGAAGTTGGCGTTCCACTTGCGGTGATTTGATAGGAAAATAAAATCCCAACGCCGGCATTGGCGCTGGTTGCGCTTGTAATAACAGGCGCGGAAATTGTTCCGCCGCCACCAGTTCCGCCACCACCAGTTCCGCCGCTGTTTCCCGCCCTAAATAATAAATTGGTGGGGGGCACGCCCGCCGCGCTGGTGTTAAACACGCAACCAACTTCCGTGGCCGCGCCCGCGGCAAGTGCGCCGTTCCAACTTGTATTAATGACAACATAATGGTTGCCCACTTTGCTTTGAATGCTGCCATTCCAAATGCTGGTGATGGTTGCGCCCCAATCAAACTCAAGCGTCCAACTTGTCACGGCGGCGCCGGTGTCGTTGCTGGCGCGCAATACGCCTTGACCTCCGCTGGTCCATTGATCGGTGTAAGAAAATGTGCTGGCGGCGCGCGCGGAACTCGCCATCAAAACAACGCACACAATCTTTGACATTAGGTTTTTCCACGACACGTCTTTGCTATTCAATTTCATTATTCAACTTTCTAGTAGGGGTTTTCGGGCGAAACGCCGCAACCAACCATCTTCAGTAGATAGAACTGACTACGGTGCGCGCTGTGCAAATGTTGCTTGCGCGCCAAGCAATTTTCTAAAATGTAAAAACACATTCATTGCCCGCGCATTGCGCGTGTTTGACAAGGGTTGGTAACTCGCTCGTGCACCGCACAATTTGAACATTGCATGCAAAGTTGTAAGGTGCGCCACACAATGTCTTCAGGCCCAATACACAAGCTGGTTTGCAAGCCCTTCCAGTTGTGCGCTTGGCACAACCTGAAACGCTCGCCTTACGCCACGCGTTTGCTGTGCTTGGTCACCGTAAAGCGAACACGCATATCGCAGGCGTGAAATAGCTCAATCAGTGAATCCACGCTGAAGCGATCGATTCGCCCGCGCACCAAGTCGCTGATGCGCGGTTGAGTGACCCGCATTATTTTTGCAGCACGTTCTTGCGTCCAGTCTTGGCGGCGTATGTGTTCGCGAAGGGCAATCATCATGCCAGAGCGAATTGCCAAGCTTGCGGACTCCGCGGCGCTGAAGCCAAGATCTTGGAATACATTGCCGCTTGATTTTGTCATGTGCTTGCTCATATTTCATCCTTGCGATTCATGTACCGCTGAAGTGCCAACCGATATCTCGCTCGCCCCAATTCAAGGTCACGCGCCGATGTGCGCCGCGATTTCTTTTGAAATACGTGAAGCACGTGTACTGCATCCGCAAATCGTGTCACATACAAAACCCGATGTTCTCCGCCAATATGAACCCGCACTTCACGCACGCCAAGTCCAACTGTGGACATGGGTTTCCAATCTTCGGGATCAACCCCGCGTTGCAAAGCATCCAGTTCAAAGCCAATGGCTCTTCGAACATCCGCTGAACATCTGCGAAGATCGTTTAGGGAAGATCCCATCCAACGAAGACTGCGCCGCGGTTCCTTGGACCAATTTGGATTATATACCAACTTATATGTCATGCAACTCCCCCCATGGTCATCGCACGCTATTGGCTGCGCGGACAACTTTAGAAATCACGGCGGAAATTCTGAAGTTTTTATGACTGGCGGCGCCAAACAGGTTTGCATGCAGAGTTGCAAGGTGCTCCACACAATTTCAGCAAATACGTCTCCAAAAAAAAGCCCCCCGCACTTTTTGAGTGCGAGGGGCTGGGAACTCGCTGGCCGCGTGCGTTTACACGGCCAACGAGTAACCAAGTTTGTGTGAGTTAGTTGCGTCGTCGACGGCTTGTCACCAAGCCTGCAAGACCAATCAAAGCCGCCGCGCCTGGTGCAGGGATGGATGTGAACGCATGCGATGAGAATCCAGGCGCAAATCTGGTGCTCTCGTCTCCGTTGCGCCAAACTCCCAAGGCATCATCTGGTTCGCCTGGATAATTGTTGTAGTAGTACGCGTTGTATTGCATGCCCGTTGCGCCAGTGAGAAGCGAGCCGGAATACATTGCGTCGAACACCGAGTACGACTGCGTGTCGAACGAGAAGGCAAAGCGCACGTCGGACAAACTTCGAGAGATCCCGCCGATGGCGTTCACGTTAGAGCCTGTGATGACTTTGTCGGTGTAAAGATTTCCACCCGCTGCATCGCGAAGTGAAACGCTCCAATATGTAAGGTCGCTTCTTGTGATCGACCCACTCGACGCCTCGGTTGCCCATTGCAAAACCACTTGCGTGGCCGCAGTTGGCGTGAAAAGGTACGGAGAGTTCAGCGTGAACACGGACTGGTACACGTCGCCATGCGCGCAAGCGCAGGTCAGGGCAAGCGACACCGCCGACAAGGTCATGATTTTTTTAGAAACGCTTTGAAGGTTGTTCATAAATACGAAGATTTCATCAAGAGGACTCATTTGTAAATGCAGCCAACCGTGGACGCATTCAGGTGTTGATTGCAGACAATGTTCTCTCATCTATGTAAACGTAAAAAACTGGTGTCGCCCGTCACGCAATTTCACGATTTTGGAAAATAGTTCGTTGATCCGCCTTTATGCGATGTAAACGCAGCTTTTACAAAAAGTATTTTGCGTGGTGTAGCGGCTAGAGCAATCAGTTCTCAATTCAGCAGGCACGCCAACAGAAGTTGGGTTGATACAAAAAAAGCCCCCTGCGCCTTATGAGCGCAAGGGGCTGGGAACTCGCTGGCCGAGTGCGTTTACACGGCCAACGAGTAACCAAGTTTGTGTGAGTTAGTTGCGACGGCGACGGCTTGCCACCAAGCCGGCAAGACCAATCAAAGCGACTGCGCCTGGGGCGGGGATGGCAGCGGTGGTCCCGCTCACAGAAAGACCTGAGCCTGAGCCGTTTTGGAAGTAGAAGGTGCCGGTACCCGAGTTTGCGTACATCACCATACGGAACGTAACGGCGGATCCTGCCGCGACGCTCTGAAGTGCAGAGAATCCCGAAAGATCAACTGCACTCATCGTGGTTCCGCCGCTGCTGGTAGAAGTGAAGGTGAGCGCCGAACCGATGTTGCTGAACGCGCTGCTGCCCACGCTGTACTGCCACTGACCATTAGCCGGACCGGTGCCGGAGCGCCGCACGTTGTAGGCGTCGATCTGGGAGAAGGATACCGCGTAGCCAGCCGCAGCCGTCACGGTGAACGTTGCAAACTGAGAGGCGGTGATTGCAGCTGCCGCATCGACGCGCGCAGCTGCCATGGAGCCTCCCCAAGCGCCACCTGCAGCCGTACCAGTGGTACCCATCCCGGAACCGCGAGTCAGGCCACCAACCGTGACGTTCGCATCGGACGAGGTCGCTGTTAAGGGCGAAGCGCCATAGGCAGTCAAGCCGGTAAAACTCCATCCAGCCACCACGGCCGCATTCGAGGCACTCGCGGCGATCATTGCGCAAGTTCCAGCAGCCATTAAAGTCATTGTGTTCTTTTTCATACGAGTTCCTTAATAAGGGGGTTTGAGTAAAAAATTCAGAAGGGAGAAAAGGGGAAATACATAAAACCGAATACGCCGAAATCGTCCGCACGCGAAAATATTCCATCAAACAATTTGTCATCAAGCAAGTTACGAACCAACCGCAGTTCGCACTGCCGTTGCCCAACCAACCCGTCATTGGCCAGCCGCGGTTTTCACCGCAACCGGCTTCGCATCAATCAATCCAACGCCAAATCAATAATCCAATCATTGACCAGTCGCGGTTCCCACCGCAACTGGCATCGCATCAATCAAACCAATCAAAACTGTCCGCCAAGGCTCTCGCCTTTGAAAGACCTGTCTTCTCATAGATGTAAACGTAAAAAACAGGTGGTCACAGTCACGCAATTTCACGATTTTGAAAAATATTTTTTCAATGCCCATACACGAATGAAAAACGCCGTTTCCAAATATTTGGTTTGTGTGTGCGCCGGCTACACCAAGCAGCGCGGATGGTTTCACACGGCTGAGATAGCGCTTATGCCCCCCAAATAACAAGCCCCTGGCGTGCGTGCGCCAAGGGCTTGTAGCTCGCCGCCACCTTTGCAAGGATTTAGCCAAAGCGCAGCAATTCAATGCGCGTGGCGTTGCGGTTGCCGCCGGGGCTATCAGCTTGCGCGCCACGCACTTGTGGTTTGCTCAACGCGCTCACGCGGCGGACCCGGCCAGTCATTTCCAAATTTTCAAGTGCGTTGCGAACTTGCGCTCTGCTTCCGCCAGCAGCGCGCGCAAGGGCCATTTCGCTGTCTCCGGCGCCGGTGTCAAAGCGAAGCGCGGCAAGCACGGACACGCGCAAATCGCCGCGCATATCGGCGCGCACTACAAAGTCAGGGTGACGTTGCATGATCCACTGGGCGCTATGCAGCGCTTTAAACTTGAACGGCTGGTCCACGGTCCACAGTCTCCAACGGCGCGCAATTGGACTGGCCGTGCGGTTGGCGCGCTCGATCAATGCGTCGTTGCGCCGCTCAACCGCAAATAGCGGCTGCGCAATCTTCGCTGGACGCAGATCCGCAATCACGCTGCGGAATTCCTGCGGGTGTTGGCCTTGCTGCGCGGTGTCCAACAACAATCCAAGCACGGGGTGAAACTCTGGATCCAGTTCATCTTGAATCAGGCGCCGTAAGCGATGTTTTGCCACTAAATCCCCGTAAAGATGCAGCCAAGTATTTGCCATACCAAAGAGCCGAGCCATGCCAATTGAGCCAGCGATGGTGCGAATGACCAAGCGCTCAAGATCAATAGAAACACTGCTTTCTTGCAGTTGCGCGCCGGTAAAACCCACGCCAAGTTCGCGCCACGATTCAATAATTGGATTCAATGCCTCAGCAGTCATGGCGACCACTTATGGCGTTTAGGGTTTCCAATGCTGCGGCGTACGCGTGTGGCGATATGCCGCGCCCTTGAATTGCTGGGAACATTTCAAGCAGTTGATTCACATCTTTTTGTGTGGTTGCAAGGAAGCAACGAGCCCAAATATGCAAGCGCTGCTCTGATTTGCTGTGGCGAAAGATCGTGATTTGTCATGTACGATTAAATCGTACACCGTTGTGCCCCGCCAAATCAAATAATGGCCAAAAATAACAAGCCCCTGGCGTGCGTGCGCCAAGGGCTTGTAGCTCGCCGCCACCTTTGCGTGTGTGGCGGCGAGATGATTCGTAAAGCAACTTCAACTCAGCTTCAGTTGCGTCGGCGACGGCTGCTGATCATGCCAGCCAAGGCAACCAAGGCGGCTGCGCCAGGAGCAGGCACGTAGCCAATAGTCATGGTTTCAGCCGCTGCGAATGTTGAGCCAGTCACTGTTGAAAGGCGGCTGAGTTGCAGGGAGGAAATGCTGAAATCCTCGCTTAAGAAGCCTGTAAATGTGGTTGCTGCATCAACGGTGCGGACAAACTCATCGCCATTGCTGAGGCGAATTTTCATGACGCCGCTTTGGAAACCGCCGGTCTCATTCACGTAGTGGAACAAGCCACCAACCGAGTAGACGTTGTTTGAGGCAAAGTTAAAGGTCAGGGTGTCGCTCGCCGCCAATGTGCGAATGATGTTGCTTTGTCCAAACACACCGTTTGGAGAAGTGGCGGTCCAAGCGTAGTTGCCAGCGCCGCCACTAAAGGAAGCTGCCGCGCCGCTGTAGGACTCAAATGTTTGGGTGTAGGACGACAAGTCGTATGCCGCTACGGTTTCGGTGTAGGCGCCGGCATCATCAAAGAAGATAATGCTGGCTGAGGCGTTTGAAGCCGCAACGAAACTTGCTGAAACTGTAAGAACTGAGGAAATAACGGTGAGGGAAGAGTGACGCATGGGAGGGAACCCTTGTTTATTGGATTGACCCCCAACTTGACTGCCTCACGCAAGGCAACTCAGTCTGGGTCAACTTGTCAGTTTCAACTTTCGCTGAGACTCACTCGCTATCCAACAAGTGAAACGTGAAAAACACCCCACGACAGTCATGATGCGAACACGAATTTTGAATATTTATTGAAAAACCCCCGCCACGCGTTAAAAACGGGCATTGGACAACAAATTTATTTTCGCAAACTTCAACAAATGCCCGGTGCCAGGGTTGCTGGCACCGGGATTTCAATTCAAATGAAAGCGATAACCGAAGTGAATTAAGCCTTACGTCGACGAGCCACTAAACCAGCCAACCCAACAAGCGCAAAGGCGCCTGGGCCTGGTACTGGAAGAATGGTGAAGGTGCCGGTATAGGCGCCAGTTGACTCAGTTCCAACAGACTGCGAACCGTTCCAAATGTTGTATGTGTAAGTCACATTAAAGGCAACTGTGTAAGCGGCGCTTGCCAAACCGGCCGCCAAGTTGGTGTTTGTGCCAGTTGCCATATTCCAAAAGCGGTTATTGCCACTGGTTGAGGTTTGCTGCAATGCGTAGTTAGTGCTAGAAATTTGGGTTGAGTCTTGCTGAATGAGCACGTTCAGTGTGGCGGTTGAGCTTCCATCAAGCCAATTATTGTTTTCCTTTCCGTCGTTGTAGGCGTAATTCTCAAAATAGAAGTTTTGTAACAGCAGGGTTTGGCCAGTAAGTGTGTTTACGCTGCCAAAGTTGTAGCCATAAATGCGTGGATTGTTCGCGGCGCCCACTGCAGACACATAAGTGGTGGTAGATCCGCCTGGAAGTTGAAACGCTCCCGTTGCTTCAACAACGCCCCAACCAGCGCTTGCGCCAGAGGTTATAAAGCCTGCGCAAGTAAGAAGATAGACGGCCAAAGAAGATCGATTAGAGGCGAATTTTAACATTGATAAATCCTTAAAATAATGCAAAAACCAATAAGAATCATTGGCAATAGCTTCAACGCTGAAGCTTTCCAATTCACCGAATCCGTCGGTCAGCGGCCCAAATCCAAGCAATCTTGGATTGCTGGTTCGGTTGCAGTTCCCACTGCACCAAAACAGGTCTTCCAAACATGTAAACGTAAAAAATGGGTGACCTCAGTCACGCTTTTTTAGGATTTTGAAAAATTGTTTAAGAATGTGTTCTGGAGGTTTGAATTCGCTCCAAAAAGATAAACATTTTCTTTAACAAACTGGCGCGTCCCCGTTTCTCAAATTTTCTTCATTTTATTTTGTGTTTGGAAAATAAAAAAATCCGCTGTAATGGGTTTCAAAGGCACTATTTTGTGTTTAGAATTTATGAATTAAAATCTATTTATCGCCACTTGCTTGACCTGCTTTGTATTTGCTGTATGTTCAAGTTGTCGGAGATAACAGGGATGGTCGGATGGTTTAGGGGTAGTTTCGGGTTTTGATGAGTTTGGGCGTTTCCAAGCAAGTCAAAGTCAGTTTGGTGTTGGAGTTCCCCTGTGTCCGATTCCCAGCAGACAATTTTACCGCTTTCAGAGTTATTTGAAAGCATTTATGTTCGCTTGAAGGAGCTGAGCGCTTTGCATATGCGCTCGCAACCTCGCGGCCACACCTTGCAACCAACCGCCGTTGTTCATGAAGCCTTTATCAAATTGGCCGAGCGCGATTCCAGCGAATTTCAAACAGAAGAGCACTTTCTAGCCACAGCGGCCACGGTGCTTCGCTCCGTATTGGGTGATCATGCTCGTCGTCGCTTAACCAAGAAGCGTGGCGGACAGACATTTAAAGCCAGCACTGATGTCAATGAGCCATTTGACGCCACGGTTGATTCCGGTGGCATTTTGGCTTTGGAAGACGCGCTGCAAAGTTTGGCCAAGGAAGATCCTCGCAGCGCGCACGTGGCTGAACTGCGCATCTTTGGTGGTTTGGAACCAGATCATATTGGTCGCTTGTTAGATTTAAGTAGCTCAACGGTGTCACGTGATTGGCGCTTTGCCAAGGCATGGTTGCAGACAGATTACGATGTTCGCGTTCGCACTGGCGCTATACATCCAAGTGCGGCAAACAATGTAATTGACTCAATGGATGACAACTCCGATGAGGTGTCCAAATGAGTCTTTGCCCACAAAATGCACCTAATCGTTGGATGATTGTTCGCGGCCTCTTTGACACCGTGTCCTGCATGGCCAGCGCGCAGCGCAAAACATTCTTGGATTTTGCGTGCCCAGATGCCAGCATTCGTACGGAAGTAGAAGGCCTGCTTGAAGGCGACATGAATTCGCAAGACATGATCATGCCTGCTGACGCCGCCAAGAACGAAGTTGAGCATGAAGAGCCATTGCCACAGATTTCCGGTTACACCATTGACCGCGTGTTGGGCACTGGTGGCGCGGGCAGTGTGTTTAGCGCCATCAACAGCGCAACTGGCCGTCGCGTGGCCATTAAAACGGTTCGCTCGCATGGCGCCGGCAGCCAAGTGTTGCAGAGATTCCGCCAAGAATGCCGCGCGTTGTCCCGACTTTCACACTCGGGCATTGTGCAGGTTGTGGAAACAGGTTCCGTGAATGGCAACACGTATTTGGTTATGGAATTCATCAACGGCGTGTCGCTTGATATGTGGACCAAGGCCAACAGTCCAACCACCGCGCGCAGCATTGTTCTTATTCAAGAAATTCTTGCGGCCTTGGCGCACGCGCATGACGCGGGCGTTATTCACCGTGACATCAAACCACACAATGTGATGGTGACCACCGATGGTCACATTAAACTTGTCGACTTTGGCGTGGCTCGCCTTACAAATGAAGAGGGCCGCCGCACTGGTTTCCGAACGGAGACAGGTCACTTGGTGGGAACATTCGCGTACATGAGCCCGGAGCAAACCGACGGTCGCAGCGACCGCATTGGTGTGACCAGCGATGTGTACCAAGTTGCATTGTTGCTATTTGAAATGCTTGCTGGTCGTTTGCCATACGAAGCGGATGGCAAGAGCGCCGCCGGTTTGTTGAAGGCCGTGCTGATGGATGAGCGCGTGCGCCTTGAAGAGGTGCGCCCCGAGTTGGCTGGTCCAATCAGCGACCTGTTGAACAAGGCGCTGTCGATTCATCCAAGCGATAGACCACAAACGGTCCGCGCCTTTGATGCGGCGTTGGATGCTGTAATGGAAACATTGGTGATTTTGTAAATTTAAATTGCGGATGCTGTGCGGCGCGCAACGGGTGAGTGAGTTTGAGTTTGAAAAAGTGTAAAAACGCCTAATTGAAGTCGTTTTTATGCTATTTCAAATCCAATGTGAATTATGGAGGGCTGCTTAACCAGTGGCGTGTGAGCGGCGTCTGGTGCTTTGGGCATGCGGCAGCGTGACTTCGTTCATTGTCACACCAGCGCCAAGCACCATGGTTGTGGTGCCAGTGACGCTTGCAATAATCATGTACTTGCCGGCATTCAGGCGAAGGTCTGGTGCATCGCTGCCACGGGCCAGTAGATCGGGCACCACGAGCTTTCCAAAACTGTCCCACACATTCACTTCGGCTTCTGGTCCTTGCGCTACAGCCCAAATGGGCAGCGTCATGGTGGAGCCTTCATGCACAATGCACTCAACCTCAAGGTCGGCGCGTTCTGGACCAGACAAGCTGGCGTGAAAGTGTTTTTGACACAGGTTTAAACTAATGCCGCCAACGGCAGTTGGATCAGGATGCAGGTTGTACACCTGGCTGGATTGTGACACGTGAAGAATTTCGCGACGAATTTGAGGTTGCTTGGGCAGCCACAAAAGCATTTCTGCTTGCAGGACTTGCAGTTGGGCAGTTTCAATCTCTGACCAAAGATATTTAGGAATGCTCTTCACATAGATGTAAACGTAATTTTTACCTATTGACGGTCACGCACTAAACAATTTTTTAACAAATACTTCAAATTGTTGTGATTTCATGTGTTTATCAGTCAAATAAAAATAAATATGAAAAAATGTGAAAGTGCGTGACTGTCGACACCTGTTTTTTACGTTTACATCTATGTAAGAGAGTGTCGTGCTGGCACTTTCAAAACAAGCATGTGGTCGACCCCCTTTTTCGACCTTACCCCGACGTACCCCTTTTCGTCGGGGTTTTGCTTTTTATATATTTTTCAGAGGGGCACTTCAGCGCGTGTGTTCGTTGCGCCGCCGTCGTGTAGTGGCAATACCAGCCATGAATATGAACGCAGTCACGCCAGGAGCTGGCACGTTTTTCACGGGCACATATCCAAGTATGAAAGAAGTAACGGACGCAAAGTTGTTCGTTGATGTTGTTTGAAAGTGACTGAGCTCCAGCGACAAAATGCTGTCGCCGTCACTTTCAAAACCAGTGAAGGTGCTTGCGCTATCAATGGAACGCACAAACACATCGCCGTTGTTCAATTGAACTTTCATAACGCCGCCCAAGAAGGCGCCCGCATTGTCGGCGTAATGAAAGAGGCCGCCAACTGCGTACACGGCGCCGGGAATGAATTCAAATTTCAATGTATCGCTGGGGTTGATGGTGCGAATCAGATCGGCTTCGCCAACGAGACCGTTTGCGGCGGTGGCAATCCACGCATATTCATCGGCGCCGCCAGCGAATTCCGCGGCCGCGCCTGTGTAGGTTTCAAATGTTTGGGTGTACTTTGATAATGGATGACTGAGTAATCCGGCGTTGAATGCCGCGGTGTCATCAAAGAAAGTAATAGAAGCATTGGTGTTTGAGCTAATGCATTGCGCAATGGTTGCGGCAAGGGCGGTGAAAGTGACCTCGTATATTTTTTTAGATTTTTGAAGTGGTGATTGCATAGCGAAAAATCTCTTGTCTTTCAAAATAAAGTGAGTCCCTGCAAGACGTGAACAAGTGAGCTGACAATCAATCAATGCTTCTATTTTTTTGATTCCAAGTGAAAACATTTCATTTTTAGATTTTGGGGTGGGCTTGGAATGTCCTGAATTCCGATAATGCGCGTCCGGTACTCAGCCAAATCGCCATATTGAGGGGTGCGATCATTCTGTACCTATGCTCACGTTATGAAATTCACTCGACGGAAATTGATTTGGCTTGGACTTGCGTTGGCCGTTTTCGGCATGTGGTTTGTATTGACAGCCAAGACCGACTATCCGCCATTCGCCCCCAACATGCGCAAGGGCGAATTGTTTGTTATTCGCGCCGAAGCGTTGCACCCCACGCAGCAAATGGTTGGATTTCGAGAGGTTGCAAAGAAAGCAGAAGCATTCAATCGAATGTCGGAAGAAAAATTGAATGCCGAACTACAAGAAACCAACACGGTCATGGTCATTGGACCAGGGGGCATTCCTTATTTAACAGATGGGCACCACGCGGTGGGCTCGTTGTTGAATTCAAATCAGACAAATAAAAATATCTATGGAATAGTTGTGGAGAATTGGTCAGACATGGCTCCAGCGGACTTCTGGAAAAAAATGGTGGATCAAGGTTACGCGTATTTATTTGATAGCGAACACAACGCCATTGATCCAGCAAGTTTGCCAGCGTCGGTGAGTGGTTGCATTGACGATCCCTATCGCGATCTTTCCGCGGCGGCGCGTCTGGCGGGTGGCTATGCAAAAGATGTCAAGGTGTTTTATCAAGAGTTTATTTGGGCGGAATATTTTCGTCCATTGGTGAAGTGGGACAATTCAAACGATGCGGACTATGCGCGCGCTGTAAGGGAAGCGGCACAGTTGGCGCACGCGCCTGCGGCGGCCAATTTGCCTGGGTATAGCGCCACCCCATTGAAGGCAAGCAAGAATTGATAGCGCTAATTGCGTTGTGATTGCTCTAAGAAACATCAGCCGCGGGCCGCGCTTATCGGCAACAATCCGCCAAATAAGCGCCTAATTTGCATGAGTTGAATGTCCCCGCGTCGCGTTGCGTGCGCAATTGAAATTATGAATCC